>JABMML010000119.1 GCA_013205585.1 Chitinophagaceae bacterium
AATGTTTTCAGAAAATCAATGGATAAAAATAAAAGCCCCTGCAACTGTAGCGAATATGGTTTGCGGTTTTGATATATTAGGCTTTGCTGTGAATAGTCCATATGATGAAATGGAAATGAGGTGGATGACACGCGCTGAAAACGAAGCCAGCATTACAATAATTAATATTGACAATTACAATTTACCCACCGACCCAGAAAAAAATGTGGCAGGCGCGGCCCTAATTGCTTTTTTAGAAGAGTATGAAGAAAAACAAAATAGCAGTAGCAGTTCTAAAATTAAATTTGAAGTAAAAATTAATAAGCTTATCAAACCCGGCAGTGGTGTGGGCTCTAGCGCTGCTAGTGCTGCGGGTGCAGTGGTAGGGGCCAATTATTTAGTGGGCAATATATTTTCAAAAGATGATTTAGTGCGATTTGCCATGAATGGTGAAAAACTAGCATCGGGTGTAAAGCATGCCGATAATATTGCGCCTTGTATTTTTGGAGGGGTTACCTTGGTGAGATCTATTTTTCCTTTAGAAATTATTGCACTGCCTTCTCCTACTTTGCATGTTACTATTGTGCATCCGCAAATTGAAGTAAGAACTTCGGATGCAAGAAGTATATTAAGACAACAAGTACTTTTAAAAGATGCCATTAAGCAATGGGGTAATATAGCAGGACTAGTTGCAGGCTTAATGAAATCAGACTATGATTTAATTGGCAGGTCTTTAGAAGATGTTATTATTGAACCTGTTCGTTCTATATTAATACCTGGTTTTGATGCTTTAAAGTTGGCTTGTAAACAAGCAGGGGCTTTAGGTGGTGGTATTTCAGGCTCTGGCCCATCTATATTTATGTTAAGTAAAACTAAAGAAATAGCCATAGCTGTTGAAAAAGAAATGAAGCAATTGTATGATGGCATTGGACTTCCGAATCATACCTATGTAACAAGTATTAACCAAACAGGCGTTGAGATAATCGCATAGGTTAAAAGTTAATGATATAAGATACAAGAAAAGATAAAATTTAATATGCATTATTATAGTTTAGGAAAAAATTCCCCGAATGTAGATTTTAGAACGGCTGCCATTACAGGGCAGGCGCCTGACAAGGGATTGTACTTTCCTAGTATTATTCCTAAATTTACTGCAGTGCAAATTGAAAGGTTTAAAACATTAGATAAAGCCAGTCTAGCATTTGAGGTTATGAAACCCTATGTGGGCGGTACTATTGACGATGCTTCATTAAAAGAAATTTGTGCAGAGACCATCAACTTCGATTTTCCTTTAGTACCCATTACAGAAAATATTTTATCCCTTGAATTATTTCATGGTCCTACTTTAGCATTTAAAGATGTAGGTGCAAGATTTATGAGTAGGTGTTTAGGTTATTTTTCAAAAGAGAAAAATGCGAGTGATAGAAATTCTAATCTAACAAAATCTTCAGAAGATAATACTACTACTAAGCCAACTACCGTAATAGTAGCTACTAGTGGAGATACCGGTGGCGCAGTCGCCAACGGGTTTTTAGGCATAGAAGGAGTGAATGTAATAATATTATACCCTAAGGGCAAAGTAAGTCCCATTCAAGAATTGCAATTAACTACTTGCGGACAAAATATAACCGCATTAGAAGTAGAAGGAAGCTTTGACGACTGTCAAGCTATAGTGAAAGAAGCATTCATTGATTCTGATTTAAACAAGCTGTATAATTTAACCTCTGCTAATTCCATTAATGTAGCGCGTTGGTTACCACAACAATTATATTATTTTTTCGCATGGCAGAACTGGGTTGCGAAATATCAAGACGCGCAGGGGAATTATCCATCAATGGATATTGTTGTTCCTAGTGGCAACTTTGGTAATATTTGTGCTGGCATGATGGCAAAGGCAAGTGGCTTACCCTTGGGCCATTTTGTAGCAGCATGTAATTCCAATGATGTAGTCACAAGATATTTAGCTAGCGAAAAATATGAAATACATAAAGCAGTTGCCACCGTTTCAAATGCAATGGATGTAGGCAGCCCAAGTAATTTTGTGCGTATATTAGAAGTACTAGAAAATAATTTTCCAGCCTTAACGAAGGCTTTATCAAGCTATAGTATTAATGATACTACAACCAAGGCCACTATTGCGAGAGTATACAAAACTAATAATTACACCCTAGACCCTCATGGGGCAGTAGCCTTTGCAGCAGCAGAGATTTACTTAGCCAATTTAGAGAAAGCAAATACAAGTTCAAATGCGCAATACAACACTAATAGTTACAGCACTATAATTTTAGAAACCGCCCACCCGGTAAAGTTCCCAGAAGTTGTGGAAGAAGCTATTGGGCAAACCATTGCCATCCCTGATTCGGTTAAATTTTTATTAGATAAGAAAAAGGTTTCTACTGCTTTAGCTGCTAATTATGCAGCCTTTAAAACTTGGATGATCGCTACTTCTTAATTTTTATTACTCTAGAATTTATTTTAAAAATTCTTTTATATAATCCGATGGTTTTAAAACAGGCAACGTAGTTAATCCTTCTTTTTTCAATTGTTTGTCATTGGAAATAAAATAGTTCATATTATGATGAAGTGCAACATAATATTGCAGCGCATCTTCGATATCGTTCATTTTAGAATGTAAGGATTGAATTATCTTTTCTTTTGGCATATCAATAATCTCAAAATCTTCTATAATTTCTAAAATAGTTTCTTTTGTTTTTTCTACTCCAAAAACTCTCAAAAGGAAATAACTTAAAATATGTATAATTGAACCGCTGATATATCCTTTAATGTTTCCATTACTTATTTCATCTAATATTATTTTTGCATTTGACTTCCCTTCTCTGTCTAAGCAATAATCTAAAATTACATTTGCATCTATATATATCTTATTGCTCATTTTTGTATTCTTTCATTTTTTCTTCGTAATATAATTCACTTAACTTTTTATTTTCTGGAATATTCACTTTTGGTAATTTGTCCAAAATTTCAGTTAACAATCTTCTCTTTGGTCTAGTAATTATTTTAAAATAATCTTCTACCATTTCAGAAACGCTTATATTTTTTTTAGCGGCAATTTTTTTTACCTCTTTTAAAAGAGGAGCTTCAATGGTTATATTTAATCTTGCTTTCATAGTATCAGTATATAATATTTTATAAAGATACGTATTATTTAAATTTATGCGCATAACTATAATAAAGTTTTTATTTTAATTTTTTTAATGCCTTTCAAAACCGAAAATAAGTGGTTTATTTAATTGAAATTCAAGTATTTATACGCTATGAAGCCCTTCTCTAAGCTTAGCCTTTTTTCTAAGTTCTAGATGTATATAAATAGTATATTTATTCTTCAAAATGGTAATTATGAAAAGAATACTATTCTTAGTGGCAATGCTAGTTAATGGAGTACTATTCAATGGCATATTTAGCGGAAACGTAATGGCTCAAAAACCGGCGATGAATTCTTTTAAACCCGATCGACAATCTACTTATTGCAATCCCATCAATCTTGATTATGGTTATTGTCCTATTCCCAATTTTGTGCAAAACGGAAAGCACCGAGCCACGGCGGATCCTATCATCGCTGTTTATGACAATAAATATTTTTTATTCAGCACCAATCAATGGGGTTATTGGTGGAGTAACGACATGAAAGATTGGAAATTTATTCCAAGAAAATTTTTAAGACCTTGGAACGATGTCTATGATGAATTATGCGCTCCAGCAAGTTTAGTACTAGGCGATAGTTTATTAGTGATAGGTTCTACTTATACAAAACAATTTACTTTATGGTATAGCACCAACCCCACCAAGGACGACTGGCATATAGCGGTAGATAGTTTTCAAGTGGGAGCCTGGGATCCAGGTTTTTTTAAAGACGATGATAACCGCTTATATATTTATCATGGATCAAGTAATTTTTATCCTATCTATGGACAAGAAATAGATCGCAAAACTTTTGCACCTATTGGAGAAAGACAATCACTTATAAAACTAGTAGATAGCATTCATGGATGGGAGCGATTTGGAGAACATCAAGACAATACTTTTCTAAAACCCTTTATGGAAGGGGCTTGGATGAATAAACAAAATGGAAAATATTATTTACAATATGGTGCCCCAGGTACTGAATTCAGTGGTTATGGCGATGGCGTGTATGTGAGTGATAAACCACTAGGGCCCTTTGTGTATCAGAAGCATAATCCTTTTTCTTATAAGCCAGGGGGTTTTGCAAGAGGAGCGGGCCATGGTGCTACTTACCAGGATATTTATAATCAGTGGTGGCATATTTCAACTATTGCTATTGGCGTAAAAAATAATTTTGAAAGACGCAATGGTATTTGGCCAGCACAAATAGATGCCGATGGTATTTTATACAGCAATACTTCTTACGGAGATTATCCGCATTATATTCCCAATGCAGGAGCGAATCACGATGTTTCTCAATTTACCGGCTGGATGTTACTTAATTATAATAAACCTGTACAAGTATCTTCTACCTTAAGTGCATTTACTGCTAACAATGCAGTGGATGAAAATTTAAAAACCTATTGGTCGGCTACAACGGGTAATGCAGGTGAATACATCATAACCGATTTAGGTAATAAATCTAGTATTGAAGCTATTCAAATAAATTATGGAGATGAGGGTGTAGAGTTAATGGGTAAGTCTTTAACTACTTATCATCAGTATCAAATTTTTGCATCAGACGATGCCAAGACCTGGAAATTAATTATTGATAAGTCTAAAAACAAAACCGATGTACCGCATGATTATGTAGTGCTACCAAAAGCCATTCAAGCGCGTTATATTAAAATGGTAAATATTCATATGCCTACTGGTAAGTTTGCTATTAGTGGCCTGCGTGTATTTGGAAAAGGTACTGGGGCTAATCCTGGTACGGTACAAAATTTTGTACCACTTAGAGGCGATAGTGAAAGAAGAAACGCTTGGTTAAAATGGGCTGTAAACCCTAATGCCACTGGCTATCATATCTATTTCGGAAACGACCCTAATAAATTATACAATAGTGTAATGGTCTATGGTGTGAGTGAATATTATTTGAACGCTTTAGAAAAAAATGATGCTTATTATTTTCAAATAGAAGCCTTTAATGAAAATGGGATTGGGCCAAGGTCACCGGTGATGAAGGCCGATTAAATTTATTAAAATTTAATCTGGTTTTTTATATAATTAGTATAAAGAACAATTATCATTAAAAGGGTGGTAACTATTGCATAAATTATTAAGCCACTAGTAGTGGCAATGATTTTATTAAAAAATATAGATGTAATAATTGTATAGAATAGTCCAATTAAATTGATTGTTTTTTTCATAATTGAATTTACACTAAAATATTTATTCATAAAAAAAGAGTCCCCGATTGGAGACTCTTTAAGATTATTTTCTAATAATTATTTCCTAATTACTAATTTATCAGTAGACCTTCTAACTTTTTTAGCGTTAACTAAATAATCATTAGCAGCGTCACGGAAACCTAAGGTTAAAGCTACAGCGCTATGTAGGCCTAATGCTTTTAATCCTAATATTTCATCTACTGCATCAGGTGCAAAACCTTCCATAGGCGTAGCATCTACTTCTTCAGCAGCAGCAGCTACTAAACTAAAACCTAATGCAAGGTAGGCTTGCTTATCTGCCCATACTCTTGCTTGCTCAGGTGTCTTGTTTTTGAATGAACCACTAATGGCAGCAGAAAAATCTTTTAAAGTATCTACTGCTACACCTCTTTGGTCAGCAATTTCTTGCATGTATTCAGCAATTTCTTTTTCAGATATAGTATTCCAAGCTGCAAAAACAATAACCACCGATCCGTCCACCACTTGTGATTGATTATAAAATGCAGGTTGTAATTTTTTTCTTGTCTCTTCATCCTCTACTACAATAATAGAATAAGGCGTTAAACCAAAACCGCTAGGTGCTAAACGCGTTGCTTCAATAATGATCTCTAATTTTTCAGTAGGAACTTTAGTTCCGTTCATTTTCTTAACAGCATAACGCCATTG
>JABMML010000120.1 GCA_013205585.1 Chitinophagaceae bacterium
ACGGGGGTAAAGCCCAACATAATTGTTTTTTGAAAAACACGCTCTTTTTTTAAGTTAAAAATAGAACAAGCAATAAACCATACTGAATGGATACTATCTATTTGACTTTCTGATAAATTGACTAAATCATTTTTATTCGCCAATTCGGGATCCATCTCATATATTTCTATATAAGCGTGATAAGGAATAGTGAGGCTATTAGACCAATCAATTTTTATTTTACCAGTTTGATTTAGTTTAGTAAGTGCATTAGTAGTAGTGGTATAATCTTTATCTCTTTGCATTTTTAAACTAACAAAAAGACTAGAGTCCAAGCTTTCTAAAATAGGACTGATATTTGCTGGAATTTTCCAATAACTAGCAGTAGGGTTTAAGTAAGAGTAGGCTTGAATTTGTTCCACTACCACTGTTGGGGTGGATGCGTTTTGAGACCATCCTTGAAAGGAGAAGAGCAATGTAAACAGTAGAAATTTAGCAAGGATCAAGGGCTTCATAAGTCGTATAAAATGATGAGTCAAATTTAGCATATTTAAAGTACTATACTTCAATATTTATGCTAAGTTCAACAATAGGATTTGTTAAAATGATTATCGAACAATGAAACCACTAGAAAAGTAAAGAATTATTAGTCAATCACTGGCTGTAACCATCTAGTAATATATTCTAATGGCTTATCCTTTCTTTTTGTATAATCTAATACTTGGTCCTGATTAATTTTACCTAATCCAAAATATTGACTTTGTGCATTAGCGAAGTACCAACCACAAACACTTGATGCCGGATACATGGCTAAACTTTCAGTTAAACTAATGCCTGTATTTTTTTCAGCGTCTAATAAATTAAACAAAGTATATTTTTCGGTATGGTCTGGGCAAGCAGGATAACCTGGTGCTGGACGAATACCTACATATTGCTCACTAATTAAAGACTCATTGTTTAAAGTTTCATCTGCGGCATAGCCCCAATATTCTTTTCTAGTTTTAGCATGTAAATATTCTGCAAAGGCTTCTGCTAGTCTGTCGGCTAAGGCTTGTAAAATAATTTTATTGTAGTCATCTAAATTTTCTTCAAAATGCTTAATATGTTTTTCAATACCATGAATAGTGACGGCGAAGGCGCCTATAAAATCTTTTTTATTTTCTGAGCTTGGGCAAATAAAATCGGCTAATGAATAATTGGGTTGACCCACTGTTTTTTTAGCTTGCTGTCTTAAAAAATGTAAGGCTAGTTTTTCTTTACCATTTTCTACCATTACATCATCGTTATGGGAACTAGCTGGCCAAAAGCCTATAGCTCCTTTGGCGGTCAACCATTTTTCTTCAACAATTTGTGCTAAAAGTTTCTGTGCATCTTCGAATAATTTTGTAGCCACTTCTCCTACTACATTGTCTGTTAAAATAGCAGGGAAATTACCGTGTAATTCCCAGGCAATGAAAAATGGTTTCCAATCGATATAGTCTACAAGTACCGATAAGTCGTTTATCTCAATGGCTTTATTACCTGTAAAACTAGGTGCTACCACTTTAAAATTTTCCCAATCAATGATCGCTTTGTTTTTTAAAGCATCCACATAGCTAAGTGATTGCTTGGTTGTTTTTTTATTGTCAAAATCGGTCTTCAGTCCTGCATAAGCTTTTTCTAATTCTAATAAGAAAGGTGCTTTCTGGTCTTTGTTTAATAAAGAACCTGCAACTGTTACACTTCTTGAAGCGTCTAATACATGTATCACACCATCTCCGTATTCTGGTGCAATTTTTACGGCCGTATGCATACGAGAAGTAGTGGCACCTCCAATCATAAGTGGAATAGTCATTCCTCTTCTTTTCATTTCTTTAGCGATGTATACCATCTCATCTAAAGAAGGGGTAATAAGTCCACTTAGTCCAATAATATCTACCTCCTGCTTTTGTGCTTCTGTTAAAATTTTATCTGCAGCCACCATCACCCCTAAGTCAATAATTTCATAACCATTACAACCTAATACCACGCCTACAATATTTTTTCCAATATCATGTACATCCCCTTTTACGGTGGCTAGTAAAATTTTAGCAGGTCCCTTGCTCGCAATATTCGGATTAATAGAAGCTAATTTTTTTCTTTCTTTCTCCGCTTCAATAAAAGGTGTTAACACCGCCACACTTTTTTTCATTACCCTTGCACTTTTTACCACCTGCGGTAAAAACATTTTTCCTGCACCAAATAAATCACCTACTTGGTTCATGCCTGCCATCAGTGGTCCTTCAATGACTTCCAAGGGTTCGCTGTATTGTAATCGGGCTTCTTCTGTATCTGCATCAATAAAATCGGTAATACCATTAATTAAAGAATGCGCTAATCTTTCTTCTACGGTGCCTTCTCTCCAAGCGGCGCTCTTCACTTCTACTTTGCCTTTTGCTTGAACAGTATCCGCATATTGTATTAAGGCTTCAGTGGCTTCGTTGTTGTCGTTATTTCTATTTAAAATAACATCTTCACATAAATTTCTTAAAGTAGGTTCAATTTCATCATATACTTCTAATTGACCTGCATTCACAATACCCATATCCATACCCGCTTTAACGGCGTGAAATAAGAATACTGCATGAATCGATTCGCGCACTGCATCATTACCTCTAAAAGAAAAAGATACATTCGAAACACCACCACTTACTTTGGCCAGTGGCATTCTTTGTTTAATAACCCGCGTAGCTTCAATAAAATCAACGGCATAATTATTATGTTCTTCAATACCGGTGGCTACTGCAAAAATATTGGGATCGAAAATAATATCTTGAGGATCAAATCCTACTTGTTCTACTAAAATTTTATAAGCGCGTGAACAAATTTCTATTTTACGGTCCTTGGTATCGGCTTGTCCTTTCTCGTCAAAGGCCATTACAATGACGGCTGCACCAAAGGCTTTACAAATATATGCTTGCTCAATAAACTTAGCTTCTCCTTCCTTCATGGAAATAGAATTCACAATACATTTTCCTTGCACACATTTTAAACCCGCTTCAATAATTTCAAATTTAGAACTATCAATCATGATAGGTATCTTGGCAATATCTGGTTCGCTTTGTATTAAGTTTAAAAAAGTGGTCATGGCAGCTACACCTTCTAATAAGGCATCGTCCATATTTACATCAATAATTTGCGCACCACTTTCTACCTGACTTCTAGCTACTGATAAAGCCTCTTCGTATTTATTGTCTTTAATAAGTCTTGCAAATTTCTTAGAACCCGTTACATTGGTTCTTTCACCTACGTTTACAAAATTAGTTTCAGGACGAATAATCAAAGGTTCTAATCCTGCTAATCTTAAATAAGGTTTAATATGTATTATTTCTTCACTCATAATTTAAATAGTTGGGTCTTGAATAGGTAGCGCGCGGGGTGTAATATTTTTTACATTATCCGCTATATGTTTGATGTGATCTGGGGTGGTGCCGCAACAGCCTCCTACAATATTGACAAATTTATTTTTAGCCCAGTCCTCAATAAAATGAGCTGTTTCATGCGGCTGCTCATCGTACTCACCCATGGCATTGGGTAGGCCAGCATTAGGATAGGCTGATGTATAACAAGTAGCTATTTGTGCAAGCTCTTCAATATGACTTCTCATTTCTTGTGCCCCTAAGGCACAGTTTAATCCTACGCTTAAAGGTTTGGCATGTGTAATAGAAGTATAGAATGCGGATAAGGTTTGACCGCTTAAAGTTCTACCCGATGCATCGGTAATAGTACCACTTATCATCATGGGTAATTCTGGTTTACTTTCTTTTCTAAAAAATTCTTTCACAGCGAATATGGCAGCCTTTGCATTTAAGGTATCAAAAATAGTTTCAATTAAAATGATATCTACGCCACCATCTACAAGCCCGCGTATTTGTTCTGTATAGGCTATCACTACTTCATCAAAAGTGACGGCGCGAAAACCTGGATTATTTACATCCGGTGATAAACTTAAAGTTTTATTCAAAGGTCCAATAGCACCTGCAATATATTTCTCTGTTGCGTTAGGATGTTTTGATTTGTATTGTCGAACGGCTTCTTGCCCACATTTAACAGCTGCTACATTTAATTCATAAGCCAATGCTTGCATATCATAATCGGCCATAGCAATAGAAGTGCTACTGAAAGTATTGGTTTCAATAATATCGGCACCTGCTTCTAAATATTGCAAATGAATACCCGTAACAATGGCGGGCTGTGTAATGCATAATAAATCGTTATTGCCTTTAAGGTCTGAAGGCCAATCGGCAAACCTTGTGCCGCGGTAATCGGCTTCCGTTAATTTATGGCGCTGAATCATAGTGCCCATGGCACCATCAATAATTAAAATTCTTTTTTTGAGTGTCTCTTGAATTGACATAAATAAATTTTTATGCATGTATCCAAAAGAAAATAGAGCAACTAATAATACTATTAAATAGTGGGGGGTGTAAATAGTATCGTTTATTAGTTCTTTTTTTCCCTTTCGGAAAGCAGGTTGAACAATAAACAAATCCGCCTGCAATGCGTTGCGAAGTTAATACACTATTAGTTTCTAGCCAAATAAAGCCCTTTTTATGCTATAAAGCTTTATTATAGGAAGGTGGCGCTAATATCTATATTGATTTTGTCGGCTACCATTTTAATTAAAATGCCTCCAATTTTAAAGTCTTTTAAAGTGACAGTAAACTTTGCAGTGGCGATGGGTAGGCCGTTTTTAATTTCTATCATTCCACTGGTTTGCATGGCTTTATTGACTCCATGTACTTGCATAGTTCCAGTTACAGTGATAGGGTACTTGCCGTCCTTGGCAAAATTAACAGTAGAAAAATTAGCGATTTTGCCATTAAAAAAGGCACGTGGGAATTGATCACTTTCTAAATATTCTTCATTAAAATGTTTTTGCATGCCTTCCATTTCAAATGTAAAGTCTTTGATAAGCATGATGAAACTCATATCACCATTGGATTGTAGACGACATATCGCATTTTTATTTACGGCATCTATATCGCTATCGTCGACTGCTATGAAATGCACTTCTGCATTTTTTGTGCTGTAATTTTTTTGAGCTACTAAAGAGCTGCTTAATAAAATGGTGAATAAAAAAACAAATACTATTCTCATACTTAATGTTTGAACATCAAAATTATACAATTCAGTTGAATTTGCCTATTTTATATACTGGTGTATTGGTTGGCGGTTGGATATACTCTTGCCTAGGGTCATTTCATCGGCGTATTCTAATTCGCCCCCAAAGGCAATTCCTCTTGCAATGGTGGTAATCATACAAGTACTGGGTCCTAGCTTTTTTTGAATATAATAAATGGTGGTATCGCCTTGAATATTGGGATTTAGGGCAAAAACCAATTCTGATACATTATCTTTTTTAACTCTTTCAATTAAGGGTTCAATGGTCAATTGCTCGGGGCCAATACCATCTAAAGGAGAAATGATACCACCGAGTACATGATAGGTTCCATTGAATTGTTGTGTGTTTTCAATAGCAATAACGTCTCTAATATTTTCCACTACGCAAATAGTATTTTTTTGTCTGCCTGAATTTGCGCAAATAGAACAAATAGTACCATCGCTGATGTTGTAACATTTTTGACAGAATTGAATTTCCTTGCGCATTTTTTTTAATACCTCACTAAAATTGTTGGTGACGTCCTGCTCTTGTTTTAATAAATGCAATACCAATCGAAGTGCCGTCTTTTTACCAATGCCTGGTAGCTTGGCAAATTCGGCCACTGCGTTTTCTAATAAAGTAGAAGGTAATTGCATATTGTTATACTGGCTGTAAAATTACTTATTTAAAATCAAATTTATTTCATTCTCCCAATTGGCCCTAATATTTAGAGGAGTAGGAAACCATTGCACTATTTCAGGCTGTAGCTTTTGTTTACCATAATAAGCGCCTGTATCCCATTTACCATTATTATTATTATCTATTAAAACCGAAAGGGTATATTCTCCAAGAGGTAATTGTTTAATAGTAAGCAGGGCTGATTCAATAGGGTAGCTGAATTTTACTTTATCGTCCTTGCTTAATTGCAGTATTGGATTTTTTACATTTTCAAAACCCTTGATTCGAATGCTAGCTCTATTATAAGCTTCTTCACTTTTTGTAATAAAGGCCAGGGTATCTGTTTTTACTAGAATATTATTAAGTGAATCTTTAATGGAAGCTTGCGGAATAATTAATCGATACATGGTGGCAAATTTCCAAGGATAAGAAACAGTAATGGTTTCAGGATAGGCTGTATCAATGCTTATACTAGAACCGGCTAGCTTTTTATTAAATGTATCACATAAAACTATAGAGAAGCTATCGTTAAAATGTATGGGCGTTTCAAATGTTAAGTGTAAGGGATGTAAAATATCTTGTTGGCTTCCGTCGAAATCTTTATTGTATTTTAAAACAGCCCCTGTTTTTTTTGTTACTTTTAAAGTACTGCTCGACTTTATTTTAACTGGCTTTTTAGCTCCTTGAAAAGCATAGAGTTGAAGGGAGTCCTTGGTCGTTTCAATATTAATAGGGTTATCTAGAAAAGCAAAAAACTTAGTGCTATCGTCGTACTTTTTAGTATAATCGTTAGGGAGTGCAAAAATATTGTAGGCGCCTTTTGGTAAAAAATTAAAACTAAACTGTCCTTTGCCATTCAATTTGGTGTAATAATTTGGACGCTCTTTAAAAATAGCAGAGTCTTTGCCTGCTGGTTGCAAGATGACCACAAAGGTGCTATCCACTCTGCCGCTTTCGGCAAGTATTACTTTACCATTTATTTTTCCGGTATCTAAACGAGTGCCGGTGCTAAACACATAAGTAAAGTTTTTTAAGATATTGCCTTCGTTCACATCTTTAATGGCATCGCCAAATTGTATGCTATAAGTGGTATTGTCTAATAAGGTATCGGCAATTCTTATTCTAATACTATTTAAACGCGCATCTATGAGGGGGATATTTTTTAAACTAGGAGAGACAATTAAATTTTCTTGAATAGAAGTGGTGGTAATAAATTCGTTAAAGCCTACCAAAATTTCTTTAGGAAATACACCCAGTGCAGAATCAATGGGCCTAGCTGCAATTAAGTAAGGAGGTAAACTATCTCTTGGTCCGCCACTAGGAGGTACTATATTGGCGCAGCCTTCTAATTGCACGATGCTTGAAAGCGCCCAAATAGCCAAGACCAAAAATTTCAGTATTGAAAACTTCCTCATAGAATGCAAACTTAATTGATTTATTCTTCGTCTGATTCAGCGGCCGCTTTTATTTCATGTAGGGCCACTGCTAATTCGTTTGTTTTCACAAAATTACACCAATGGCAATCTTCCTTGCCACAACCGGTGTAAAAATCTTTGGCTTGTATTTTACCCCAAACCATTTGTACTTGTTGACTCACTGTGGTGATATCGGCATCTGTAATAGGCACTGCAATTTTTTCAAACTCCTTTTTCTTATTAGGTTCTATGAAATCAAATTCGGCCGTGGTCACTTCCCAATTTTTAGGATGGTGGTTCAGTAGTATTTTATAAAAAACAGCCTGTCTCCAATAATCACCCCCTAAAGGATTTTTTTCATTCGGTCCTTTTAATTTTTCTCTTGCATTTTCAATATTACCTGTTTTGTAATCTACCACTACCACTTGCTTTCCATTAAATTCAATTTTATCAATAGTTCCTTTTAAAGGAATCTCTTTCACTACTATATTATTAATTCTAAATTCAGTAGACACTACTTTATTCCATTCGTTTATATACTTATTATAATATTTGATGAGTACCGTTTCGCCTAATTCTGTTTTATCCTTAAACTCTTGTTGCGTGAAGGCTTCTCGATGCCTATTCATGTAATAGTTAAAATCTTGAATGAGTGTTTGTGTATCGGGAAAACTATTATTGCCCGCTTCTTGCATTTTCTTAAATAACTTATTCAAAGCATCATGAATGGCTGAACCAAAAGTAGTGGCCTCCGATTTACCTGCAGGCACTCTTATTAAACTATTGTAGTAAAAATGTAATGGACATTTTAAATAATTATTCAGTGCCGTTACATTCATCGAAAATTTTTCAAGTTTAGGATTGATAAAATCATCTTCTAGTTGTTGAATTTCCGGCATCGGTGCTGTTTGTAAACGAAGCAGCTTATATGACGTTTTAATATCCTGCGCTAATTCTATTTTTTGAATATTCGCTTCTTTACCTTCTAAGACTTCAATTATAAATTGACTAGGCTCGGCTTCTTTGCCATCTGCTTTATACTGACTATAAGAAATGGTTAAAAATTGTTTAGCCCTAGTAATGGCTACATAAAATAATCTTCTTAACTCTTCTTTATCATCAGCATGTTCTAAACTACTTAAAACGGTATCGGGTAGGGTATAACCTGCGCTGGCCGTTCTTCTTTTCTTTTCCCAATACTGCGCATTGGTGCCCGCTAAAAATACATATTGAAATTCCAAACCCTTACTGCCATGGGTAGTTAATAAGTTCACGCCAGCATCAGAGCCTGTGGTAATAGGAAGAGGCAAACGAATATCTTCTCTTCGCATGAGTTTTAACATATCTACCAAACTATTTAAATGCAGTGTTGGATGACGATGTGTTTCCTCTTTAATAAAATCAAAAAAGCTACTGACTAAGTTTAACTCATGGTTTTTATTTGGGCCCGTTAATACATTTTGAATAATACCTGTTTTTTGTAAGACCTGTTCTACTAAGTTCACCAAGGTAACATTGGCCACCTGGCTCATTAAGTCCTCTAATACCTGCATGGCCTTGGCCACCTCACTCATGCCGCCTTCACTAAACAATGCGGTTTGTACCTCCTTTGTTTTATCAATCAATACTTTTCTAAAAGTATTTTCTGGATGCGCGTATTTTAATTGATTCGCTTCTACTGTTAGTGTTGCAATGGTGATAGGCGAAATTTTCCACCAAGAGAAATGTAAAATTTCAAATAATAAATTAGCGCCTTCATTGGGCTGGTCCCATTCGCAGGCCAGATAGTCTAATATTCTTATAATTTGTTGAATGAGTACCTGATCAAATAAATTAGCCGTTCTTTTACTAAATAAAGGAATATTTTTCTGTTGTAAAAAATGCGCAATCTCTTCTCCGTACTTATTTTCTTTATACAATACCGCAATATCTTTTGGAGCCGTGCCTGCTTGTATGAGTTGATTAATTTTTTCTGCAATGCCTATCATTTCTTCTTGAGGGTCGTTGTAAGCATATATTGCTGGAACAATTTCAATATTTTTATTTTCAGGTAAGGAGGCAATTAAATTTTTGGAGAGCCCATCCATTTTATTAATAAGCCTTTCTTGGTTATTATTAATTAATAAAGTTGAAGCATTTAAAATAGGTTGCGTAGACCTATAATTATTTTCAAGTACAATGGTGGTAATGGCTGCATGGTACTGCTTTTGATAGTGCAACATATTTTCCACATTGGCGCCTTGGAACCTGAATATACTTTGATCGTCATCGCCCACTACAAATAAATTGGGCTGGTCCCAATAGTTCACTAATAATTGTACCAGTTCATTTTGCGTTCCGCTGGTATCTTGGTATTCATCTACTAAAATGTATAAATATTTTTCTTGGTACTGCGCCAGTAAGTTTTTATTTTCTTTGAAAGCGGTAATTACCCAATTAATCATATCATCAAAATCATACCTGCTATGCGATTTCATTAGTGCTTGGTAGGCATCAAAAGCAATTACGGCTGCTTTTAATTTTTCCATTTTTTCCATGGCAGCGTCCACGAGTCCTTGTTTTAAAGCACCTGCTTCAAACTGTTTGTATTTTTTCTTATAAACAAATTCATCTCTAGTAGGAATTTCTGTAATGTAGCGTTCAATTTGTTCAACCAAATAAATACTGGTCCAACCTTCTTTTTTCATGGCGCTAAATAATCTACTCAGATTATTCATTTCATAGTATACATCGCCTCGGTATCTTTTTAAAGGATTGTTTTTATCAAATTGGTCGATGAGTTTTTTTAAGAGCTCAATTTTTTCCAATTCAGAAATAGGGTCTAGGCTGGGCTTTTCAAATAAGTATAAATTATCTTGAATGATATCGTTACAAAAAGAATGAAAAGTAGCAATATTCACTTTATAGGCACTGGCTCCAATAAAACCGACTAATCTTTTGCGCATGGCAATGGCACCGGCATCGGTATAGGTAAGACATAATATATTTTCAGCAGCGGTATCGGTTTCTAAAAGTATTTTACCAATGCGGGCGCCGAGTATTTGGGTCTTGCCTGTGCCAGGTCCTGCAATGACCATCACGGGACCATCAATGGAATCCACGGCCAGTTTTTGTTGGGCATTTAAGTTCTCGTAAATGGTTTCAAATGCTTTTAATTGGGCGGCCTTAGTTATCATAGGATAAAATTAATGGCTTTAGGGTGAATTATTACAACAAAAACAAGACTTACTTGTTCTTATAGTATGTCAAAAGTTTATAGCCTCCATACAGAGCAGTTTATTCCTATTTCTCTTCAAGAAGCCTGGGAGTTTTTTAGTAGCCCAGCCAACCTTGCTAAAATTACCCCTGAAAAAATGGGCTTCAATATTATTAGCAAGTACCATGGTGCTAAAATGTACCCTGGCCAAATTATAGAATACACGGTAAAGCCACTCTTAGGTATACCTCTTTATTGGATGACCGAGATTACCCATGTGAAGGAAGGCGCCTATTTTGTAGACGAACAGCGCTTTGGTCCTTATACTATGTGGCACCATCAACACCATTTTACCGAGGTAAAAGGGGGTGTGAAAATGGAAGATATTGTGCATTATAAAATTCCTTTGGGCTTTTTAGGGGATATCGCCCAGGTCATTTTGGTTAAAAAGCAGCTAGAAGGAATTTTTGATTTTCGCTTCAAAGCAGTGGAAGCAAAATGGGGTACTTACAAGCCTTAGTAAAAATAGTTGGGGGTATTTCTAAAATACTTAGCCTAATTGGCTGTTTCTAAATATTATTTTTATAAACTTTGTCCTCAATTTACTCCTATCCATGGTACAATCATCTGGCGGGCAACATGCACACAAACTTTCTGTTGCAGGTTTAATCGTAACACTCGGCATTATTTATGGTGATATTGGAACCTCCCCATTGTATGTATTTAAAACCATCGTCCACAATAAAATCATTACTGAGCAGTTAGTGTATGGTGCTATTTCTTGTGTTTTTTGGACGCTTACTTTACAAACTACTTTTAAATATGTATTATTAACGCTTCGTGCAGACAACCGTGGTGAGGGTGGAATTTTTTCTTTGTTTGCACTGATTCGTCGTTATGTAAAATGGATTTATATTCCTGCCATATTTGGCGCTGCATTATTATTAGCAGAGGGTATGATCACACCCCCGCTTTCTGTTTCATCTGCTATTGAAGCTTTAAAAGATGTAAAAGGGCTCGAAACCATTTTTGTACCTGGTAATAATTTGACGGTAGGCATTGTTTTTGGTATTATCTCACTTTTATTTTTCTTTCAAAGATTTGGCACCAAGATTGTTGGTTTTGCTTTTGGACCAATTATGTTAATTTGGTTTTCGATGATTTTGATTCTTGGCCTTATTCCTGTTTTAGGTAATATAGAAATTTTAAAATCACTGAATCCTTATTATGCTTATGACTTACTTGCGAATTATCCGCAAGGCTTTTGGTTATTAGGTGCTGTGTTCTTATGTACTACTGGAGCCGAGGCTTTATATAGCGATTTAGGACATTGTGGGCGTATTAATATTCAAGTCAGTTGGATTTTTGTAAAGATTGCCTTGGTATTTAGTTATATGGGGCAGGGTGTATGGCTTATGCAGCATATGGGTCAGACCATTGGTGAAATGAATCCTTTTTATGAATTAATGCCGCATTGGTTTTTATTAATTGGTATTGGTATTGCCACTTTTGCAACCATTATTGCGAGCCAGGCTTTAATTAGTGGCTCAT
>JABMML010000121.1 GCA_013205585.1 Chitinophagaceae bacterium
CCTTATCATCCAAATGCAAGAGGGTTTCAAGAATTTTACGGATTTACGATTGGGCATTTAGGAAACTATTTTGATCCTCAATTGCAAATGAATGGAAAAATAGTTCAAGCAAAGGGGTTTATCACAGATAATTTAACACAACATGGATTAGATTTTATAGAACAAAACCAAAAAAAACCTTTCCTTGCTTATTTCGCATATAATACACCACACAGCCCCATGCAGGTTCCAGATGAATACTGGCAAAAATATAAAGATAAAATACTAGTACAAAAAGGAACAGTAGCTAATAAAGAAGATATTGAACATACAAAGGCTGTATTAGCGATGAATGATAATTTAGATTGGAATGTAGGCAAGATTATAGAATTGTTAGAAAAATTGAATTTAATTGAAAATACCATCATCGTTTATTTTTCTGATAACGGTCCTAATGGCAATAGATGGAATGCAGGTATGAAAGGTATCAAAGGCACCACTGATGAAGGGGGCATAAGGTCGCCGTTAATCATACAATGGAAAAATACCATCAAAGCATCTCAAAAAATAGAGAACCTATCTGGCAGCATTGATTTACTACCCACTTTGCTTGGCTTGTCTGGCATACAATACAAAACAATAAAATCTTTTGACGGAGTAAACTTAACGCCCTTATTAATGGGCCAAAACCCAAGCGCTTTACAAAACAGATTTATACCCACTTATTGGAATGGTAAAACCAGCATTCGCACAACACAGTATCGATTAGATGCCAGCAATCAACTCTATGATATGATTAGTGATACCGCGCAAACAACTGATATTGCAAAAATATATCCTGCATCCTACAATGATATTTTATTTAAAAAGAAACAATGGGAAAATGAGGTGGTTGCAGTAATGCCTCTCACCGATGAAAGACCTTTACTCATTGGCGATCCACTATTTATCAATGATGTTTTACCTGCCTCAGAAGCCAATGCGAGAGGTAATATTGTCCGTTCAAGTATTCATCCTAATGATAGTTATTATAAGCAATGGCGCAGTACAGAGGATAGTATATTGTGGAATATAGAAGTACTAGAAAAAGGTGAATTTGAAATTGAATTTTACTACGCTTGTTCCGAAAAAAATATTGGTACAAAAATTGAATTAAGTTTTCAAAACAGGTCTGTCACCAAACCAATTACTGTAGCAAATGATATGCCTCTTATCGGTGTTCAAAACGATAGAGTTAAAAGAGATGAATCTTTTCTAAAAGATTTTAAGCCCTTATACTTGGGGCGTATAATACTGCCAAAAGGAAAAGGAATAATGAGTGCAAAAGCAACTATTCTAAACGCAGCTGATGATTTAGAATTTTATATGATTCGATTGAAGCGCATTAATTAAACTATTGAAATCTAACTAGTTAATAGAAGAAAGTCTAAGAAAAAAGGGCGTTTTGGCATCTAGCCACCCTTTTTTAGTTCTAAAGACCGGCGGTGTACAAATCATAACATTTTGTTAATAATTTATCCCTTTTGGTATTAATTTTAAAGGTAAATTTAATAGTAAAATTTTTAATTAAAACAAATCATATGCGAAACACAACACCTTACTTAAGGTTAATTCGACTGTTTAGTTTGACTTTTGTACTAACTCTATCTACAATGTTTGCTATGGCTCAGCAAACTGTAACAGGTAAAGTTATAGACGCTGAAACTAAACTGCCTTTATCCGGAGTGTCAATATTAATCAAGGGTTCTAACCTTGGAACCACAACAGACACAGAAGGAAATTTCAAATTAACTGCAAATGCCAACCAAAAAACTTTGGCATTCTATTACAATGGTTACCTTGGTAAAGACGTAAAAGTTACCACTGGAACCTTAAATGTTGAACTTGACGTGGACGTTAATATGCTTCAATCGGTCGTGGTTACAGGTTATTCTGCACAAAGAAAAAAGGATATTACCGGTGCCGTTGCAGTAGTTTCTGCTAGAGATCTTCAAGCTACCCCTACTGCAAGTGTAACTCAAATGTTACAAGGAAAAGCTGCTGGTGTGGTAGTTGGTAATGACAACTCTCCAGGTGGTGGAACCATGGTACGTATCAGGGGGTTTGGTACTATTAATAACAACAATCCTTTATATGTAATTGATGGAGTTCCTACGCAAGGTAGTCTCAATCAAATTAACCCATATGATATAGAGTCAATGCAAGTATTAAAAGACGCTTCTGCTGCCTCTATCTATGGTTCTCGTGCTGCAAATGGAGTAATCATTATTACTACTAAAAAAGGTAAGACTGGAGAACCTAAAATTACTTTTGAAATGTATTCGGGAACACAAACCCCCGGTAAGATGCTAGACATGCTTAACGCAGAAGAACTGGGTCAGTATTTATTTAAATCAAATGTAGGAGCAGGTAATAAGCCATGGATTAGTTCTCCATCGGCTCAATATCGCTTCACTGAAAATGGAGGGGTGACAATGGCGGACTATATTTTCCCTAACCTTTTTGGTTCAGC
>JABMML010000122.1 GCA_013205585.1 Chitinophagaceae bacterium
GTTTTTAAGAATAGTGAAACTAATGCTAGGTACTTTTCAAAAGCCTACCTTTGAATTATCCAATAAAATTAGTGAAATAGAAAGAACTATTTTCTTAAAAGACTATCGTAAAGTATTATTAGAGGAGCTATATTTTATAAAATCTCAATCTAGAATTTTAAAAAAAGTATTACATATAACCCAGTCTGTAATTGAACAATCTGCAGATAATTTCCGTGCTTCTTACCAATATCAAGATATTAAAGATGAATTATTAAACCTACTTACTTACAATGAAGAATCTGTTGAAAATGCAAACCAATTAATGACTACTTATTTATCGATTAGCGATCAAAAGAATAATGAAGTGGTTCGATTATTGACCATTTTCTCTGCCTTCTTTTTACCCCTAACATTTATAGCAGGTGTTTACGGTATGAACTTTGATTTTATGCCAGAATTGAATTGGAAATGGGGTTACTTTTTCTCCATTGGATTTATGTTATTAGTTGTCATTGTAATTTACTTGTGGTTTAGAAGAAAGAGAATACTTTAAATAATTATTACCTTCTCCCAAAAACAAAACCCTTGTAAATACTAGATTTACAAGGGTTTATAAATAATCTAACCTAGCTTATTACGATTTAGCTGCTATTTTGAATGTTTTGGTAGCCGTATTAGTGCTTTTAGACTTAGAAGTAACTACCACCGTAGCTGTTGATAAAACTCCTGCTGTTAAACTATTAATAGAAATAGCATTAGTAGCAGCTGTAGTGCTTGAAATATTTTTATTGAATATAGAACTGTTATCTGAATCCTTAGTTACTTTAACATCAATGGTCACTCCATCCTTTGGTAAGGTAGAAGTTACATTTACATTAATGTCCTGTGCACCACCTATGGCTCCATAAATTTTTGTATAATCAATTTCAGTGCTTACAGGAATTTCCACTTTAAAAGCAATATCTAATTCTGGAACAACCACTACCGGAGGTATCACTGGCGCAGGAGAATCGCCCCCTTTACTACATGCCATAAGCATGAAAGGAAGGGCTACTAGTAAAATTTTATACTTTCTCATATTGAAACAATTTAATAAAGATATTATTAAGAATAAAGGTAATATTTTACTAAATTACTACAAAATGAATTCCTAGTGAATTTTAAGTTGGTTTTCTTAGATTTATCTCCAATTTACCCTTACCATTCGCCTATTTGGGAAAAAAGAACTAGGTCAGTTACCATTCGTGTAATTATGTGTAATCATCTTACCCAAATTCCTTCACAACGCGCAATAATTCAGTTATTTAAGAATAACTTGTAAAGGAATTTTAAAGCTGGAATTCCAATAAGTTTTGTCAAGATGTTAAAGAAGTTTTTATTTATTTCTGTTTTTGTTGCCTTGCTAACGCCTTTTCATACTCTATATGCACAAGTTTCTGTAAAAGACAGTCTTATCTATTCTGAGGCGGTTAAAAATGTAGTAGCCACTTACCATAAAAATATTGGCGACCAAACGGGCAAATACAACGGAAGTCAAAATGCAGGCTATACCATTTCTTTTTACGAAGGACATCCCTATTTTTTTAAAGATGAATTAAGTAAGGGTAGCATCACTTACGATCATGTAGTTTTCGATAATGTTGCATTATTATACGACGAAGCCAAGGACTGGGTTATTTTACAAGACAGTACCCACCGTATTCAATTAGTAAGTCAGAGACTGCAAGGCTTTACCGTATTTGACCAGCCATTTATACGTTTAGAAAAAAATGCCAATACACCTATTGTATCCACTGGCTTTTATCAAGTACTGTATGATGGAAAAATTAAACTGTATAAGAAAGAAGTTAAAATAATTAAAGAGAAATTCACCAATACCCCTGAACTAAAAGTTTTATTTGAAAAGCTTAATTACTACTATATCAAAAAAGCAGATCGTTTTTATCGAATTGTAAAAAAGAAAGACTTTTTGAAAATTTTTAATGATAAGGGTAAAGAGTTAAATGATTTTATAAGTGACTCAAAATTGAATTTTAGAAAGGATAAAGACAATACACTTACTAAGCTTGTTACCTATTACGATCAATTAACATCCACTGAAATTAAATAATAGATTGCCTACATTTTTAAAATATATTACTGTTATGATGGCCTTAGCTTTGGCCAGCACTAGCTATGCGCAGTCCGATACCAGCAGTAAAATAAGCCTAGAGGTAAATAATGCAAGCCTATACAGTGTAGTTGAAAAAATAGAATCACAAACTTATTTTCATTTTTATTATGATAGCAGTAGCCTAGGTAATTTTACCATTAGCTATACAACTACTCCTAAAAAAATAACCACTGCCTTAGCGGAAATATTTACGCCCTTGGGCATTCAATTTTATTTCGATAATCAGAATAATATTTTTTTAACAAAATCGAAACTACTAAGCTTAGCCATCAATGATTATTTTTTTACTGGCATAAAGCAAACTTCTTTAACCGCCAGCAAGGACCTTGCTTTTGAAACAGAAGAAATTGGCCCTATTCAAGAAGCCTTAGTAGATAAAAAAATATATGAAGTTGGCGATAAAGCACTAAGCGGTACTCAAAATATTATTGCACTAGCAGGCTATATTAAAGACAGTAAAACAGGTGAGCCAGTTGGAGGCGCTTCTGTATATATTGACAAACCAAGAATTGGCGCTACTACCGACCAATATGGTTTTTACAGTATCTCTCTTCCCAAGGGACGCCATATACTCAATATTCAAAGCATTGGTATGCGCGATGTGAAAAGACAAATTATTTTATACAGCAATGGCAATATGGATGTTGATTTACAAGGCAGTATTATGTCTCTTAAAAGAGTGGTTATATCTGCGCAAAAAATGAGCAATGTAAGGGGCACACAAATGGGCGTTCAAAAACTAGATATAAAAACAGTAAAGCAAGTGCCTGTTGTTTTTGGAGAAGCCGATATATTAAGAGTAGTTACTACCCTACCTGGTGTGAAAACAGTGGGTGAGGCAAGTACTGGCTTAAATGTAAGAGGCGGTTCTTCCGACCAAAACTTAATTTTATTTAACGACGCCACTATTTATAACCCTGCACATTTCTTTGGCATGTTTTCGGCGTTCAATCCTGAATTAATTAATTCAGTTGAATTATATAAAGCCAGTATACCTGCAAGTTATGGCGGAAGGCTTTCTTCCGTATTAGATATCACCAGCAGAGAAGGCAATAAAAAAGAATTCACAGGGTCTGCGGGTATTGGTTTATTAACCAGCAGACTAAATATTGAAGGCCCTTTAGTAAAAGATAAATCGTCCTTTATATTGGGTGGAAGAACTACTTATTCTAATTGGTTGTTTAATTATTTGCCTGAAGATTATAAAAATAGCAGAGCTGATTTTTATGACCTTAACCTAATTGTGAATCATCAAATAGATAAAAAAAATACAGTTTATTTCACTGGCTATTTAAGTAATGATAAGTTCAATTTAAATAGCGACACGGCTTATAGCTATGGCAATAAAAACCTATCTGTTAAATGGAAACATATTTACACTACTAAATTAAATAGCTTAATTACAGTAGGTAATGACAATTACAATTACGCTATCAATAGCCAAAAACTTCCACTAACTGCTTATCAATTAAGTTTCAGCATTAACCAATCTTATTTCAAAGCACATTTTAATTATAATATTAATAGCAAGCATAGTATTGACTATGGAGTCAATTCAATTTACTATTCTTTAAACCCAGGTAATTATATACCACTGGGAGAAAAGTCGCTCATCAAACCAGATATCATTCCTACAGAACAAGCACTAGAATCGGCCTTATACGCAAGTGAACATTACACCATTACTAGTGCCCTTAAATTAGATGCAGGCATTCGTTTTTCAGTATTCAATGCATTAGGCCCTAAATCCGTTAATGAATATGCTGCAGGCATTCCTAGAACAGAAGAAAATATTTTAAGATCGGTTAATTATGCAAGTGGTGATATTGTTAAAACATACGGAGGCCCAGAATACAGATTAGCTTTACGCTATGTTATTGACGAAACTTTTTCTTTAAAAGCAAGTTACAATACGCAACGCCAATACATTCACTCCTTATCCAATACCACGGCCATGGCCCCTACCGATGTATGGAAATTAAGTGACCCCAATATTAAACCGCAAATAGGCGATCAACTCTCTTTTGGATTGTACAAGAATTTAAAATCAAATACGATTGAAACTTCTTTTGAAGTATATTATAAAAACATTGAAAACTATTTGGATTTTAAGAGTGGTGCCAAACTGGTTATGAATAAAAATATAGAAACCGATGTGATTGGCACTAAAGGAAAAGCATATGGAGTAGAGTTATTAGTGAAAAAACTTTCAGGTAAATTAAATGGATGGATTAGTTATACTTGGTCTCGTATTTTACTACGCATGAACGACCCTACAGCGGGTGAAATAATTAACAAAGGGAATTTCTACCCTGGTAACTATGATAAACCAAATGATATAACCGTTATTGCCAATTACCGTTTTAGTCACCGCTTTAGCATTTCAATGAATAGCAATTATAGTACCGGTAGGCCTATTACCCTGCCAATTGGTTTATTTAGCTACGCTGGCTCTATGCGTACTTTATACGCCGAAAGAAATGCTTACCGCATTCCCGATTATTTTAGAACCGATTTTTCTATGAATATCGAAGGCAATCATAAAGTGAATCAGATTTTCCATAATTCATGGTCCATTGGAGTGTATAATTTAACAGGGCGTAAAAACCCTTATTCAATTTACTATGTTTCTGAAAATGGAATGGTGAATGGATACAAGCTTTCTATTTTTGGCAATGCCATTCCTTATATTAATTTAAATATTAAGTTTAAATAAGTCAATATGAAAAAGATAATTATCTATAGCTTATTCATTCTTGGTCTTTGGGCTTGCAAGGAAAAATATATTTCCCCTGTCGTCTCCCCTAATACCGGCTACTTAGTGGTAGAAGGTATTATTAATAGCGGTGCTGGAGAAACCAATATCATACTAAGTAGAACGGTGGCCTTGTCTTCCAATGCCATTAACTACGAGAGAGGCGCTAAAGTAAATGTAGAAGGAGATGATAATAGCCTTTATCCTTTAAAAGAAATATCAAATGGGCATTACAGTGTTTCAAAATTGAATTTAAACGCTAATAAAAAATATAGAATCAATATTGCAACAATGGATGGTAAAAAATACTTATCCAATTTTGCTGCAGTGAAAAATAATCCAGCTATTGATAGTATAAATTATAAAACAGAAAGCCAAGGCCTACAGTTTTATGTAGACACCCACGACCCTACTAATAATACTAAGTATTACCAATGGGATTATACCGAAACCTGGGAATTTCATTCTCCATTCCAAACTTATTTAAAATATAAAATAGCGAACAGCTCTAAAGGACAACAATACAGCGTGGTATTTTCCGACTCCACCAGATTTGGATTTGATATGGGCCAGTACATTTGTTGGAAAACTGAAAATTCAAGTTCTATACTAACAGGTTCTACTGCCACTTTGAGTAGCGATATGATTCACTTACCTATTCTTTCTATTTCTCCAGCTTCTTGGAAATTAAGTGTATTATATAGTGTTAATGTAAGGCAGTATAGTTTAAGCAAGGGTCGTTATGAATTTTTACAAAGAATGAAAAAAAATACAGAAGGCACAGGTTCTATATTTGATGCGCAGCCTTCTGAATTATCTGGTAATATTTATTGCACAACCAACAACGACCCTGTCATTGGCTACATAGATATTTGCCCTGTGCAAGAAAAAAGAATTTTTGTTGACCCTTATAAAGTGCCTAATTGGGCTTATTGGTTATACAAACCTAATTGTACAGAAATTGATGTAACTAATAATAGTGATAGTATTCAATTGAAGTCCGTCAACTTACTGCCCACTAATTATAAAGATATTAATGCAATGACGGGAGCAATTATTAGTTTTTATGCTGCCCCCCCTGAATGCGTGGACTGCAGACTTCGTGGATCTAATATTAAACCCTCTTTTTGGAAATAAACTACCTACACTATGAAGCAGCATATATATAATAGCATGGTTGGTTTAATAGCAGCATTTTTATTAATGATAAGCTTGCAAGCAGCAGGCCAAAAAAACGAATTTACATTCTTACAAAATAGCGTTGAAAATTATACCAAAAATAATTTACAAGAAAAAATTTACGTTCATACCGATAAGAACTTCTATGTAACGAATGAAATTTGCTGGTTTAAGATATATAATGTGGACGCCATTTTCAATAAGCCTTTAAATATAAGCAAGGTTGCTTATATAGAATTAATAGACAATAATAATAAAGCCGTTTGGCAAGAAAAAATTGCCTTAAATGAAGGCAGTGGTAATGGATCCATACTTATGCCTAGCGCCATTGCCACTGGTAACTATACCCTAAGGGCTTATACCAATTGGATGAAAAACTTCGATGCTAGTTTTTTCTTCGAAAAGAAAATCTCTATTCTGAACCCCTCCTTAACACAAGAAAATAATTATACGCCTAATAAAGAAAATTATTCCATTCAAATTTTTCCAGAAGGCGGTAATTTAGTAGCGGGGCAATTAGCTAAAGTAGCTTTTAAAATGGTCAACCAATTTGGCAAAGGCATTCAAGCCAAGGGGTATTTATTAAATGAAAAAGGCGATACCATTACAAAGTGCAATACTTCTTCATTAGGCATAGGTAGTATGGGTATGGGTAGTTTTACATTCACCCCTCAGACAAACCAGGGCTATAGCTTATCGCTTACCACTAATGACGATAAAATAATAAATCAAAAACTACCCAATGTATTTGATAAGGGCTATACCCTTAGCCTTGGCAATAGCGCCGCTGA
>JABMML010000123.1 GCA_013205585.1 Chitinophagaceae bacterium
GGGCTTGCCAATAATGCCACGGGCGATTTACTAGCCATTGATATTAATCAGGCCTTACATTATTTGGGCACTATTACGGGACAAATTACTAATGAAGACCAATTAGACTTTATTTTCTCTAAGTTCTGTATTGGCAAGTAATAATAACTAGTGCTAATGAATTCATTTTTTGATCATATAATTGAAAAGCAAGGCTGTGTCATATTAGATGGTGCTTTGGCTACTGAATTGGAAAAAAGAGGCGCTAATTTAAACCATGCATTGTGGTCTGCTAAATTACTTATTGAAAATCCTGCATTAATTAAGCAAGTTCATTTAGATTATTTGCATGCAGGAGCAGATATTATCACAACGTCTACTTATCAGGCGAGCTTTGGAGGTTTTGCTAAAGAAGGCTATTCTAAAAAACAAACCGAAGACTTAATGCAATTGAGTTTAAGTATTGCAAGGCAAGCGATTGACGAATTTTTACTCGCAAACCCTGCATCGAATAGACAAGTTCCTTTAGTGGCAGCTTCCATAGGCCCTTATGGTGCAGCCTTAGCAGATGGCTCTGAATACAGAGGTAATTACAATGTCAGTATAGAAAAATTAATGGAATTTCATAAGCATAGGCTTGACCTACTGGCTAAATCCAATGCCGATATTCTTGCCTTTGAAACCATACCTTGTTTAGAAGAAGCATTGGCGATAAAGGAGTTATTAAAAAATTATCCGCAATGTCAAGCTTGGGTAAGCTTTAGTTGTAAAGACGAAGCGCATTTATGCAGCGGCGCTTTATTTTCAGAAGCTATTGAATTATTAAATGAAAGTACAAACATAATTGGTATGGGTGTGAATTGTACGGCACCTAATTATATTGAATCTCTAATAAAAATTGCAGCAGCTATTACCGATAAATATATTATTGTTTATCCCAATAAAGGGGAGGCTTATAATAGCGATACTAAAACCTGGGAGCCAACAGATAACTGCCATCTGAGTTTTGTTGATAATGCCCAAATATGGAAAGCCGCTGGCGCTAAAGTAATTGGAGGTTGTTGCAGAACAAGTCCTGCAGATATTCAACAATTAAAAAATGCTTGGAAATAAATTTTCTATTGAGTAGTGCCTATATTATTATTTTCTTTTTTTGAATAGAATTTTTTTGCTGCCTCTAAGGTAATATCAAGCTGCCCTTTCATTTTCTTACTATCTAAATAATTATTAATTCTTTGCAAAGGAGAAATGAATTTATTATTTATGGTTACTTCGTATCTTAGCATAGTGCTATCGCCGCCTGCATCAATAGCGGAATAGGTAACAGGCCCAGACATTTCATTAATGGTATAAAAGCATTTGATTGCAGATAAAAAAGATTCATTCACTTCTAGTTTACCCTGCTCTAAAATAAATGTATGGCCTTCGATAGACTTACGAGGCATCCATTTATCCCAGTATTGTATACTCATAAAGGCATTGCTTACAATATTGCCTGGCTGGTGTACAAAATTATTACTACTCACTACTATTTTATTAGGAATAACCAAATACACTAAAATCACAAAAAAGGTAATAGTAATAATCATAAAAAGTTTAATATATTTCATAAGATTATGTTTACTAATTATACAAACATACTAAATTGACTTAGTTTTATACAAAATTAGTTATATATCTAATCGAAAATGGAATTATTCAAATGTTTGAAGGCTTCCATTGCGCCCATGTATTCGCAGGTTCTAGCGCCCGCTTTATTAGCATTACTTATTATGAGTTTCCAATCTTCCATTGAAACTAAGTTTATATCTTTTACATTTCGCTTATTCAATTGATATAAAACAGCGCCCACAAAGGCGTCGCCTGCGCCAGTAGCATCTACAGGTTGAATGGGAATACTTTTAATGATTTCAATTTGGTCACCTATACAAAGCATTGTGCCTTCCTTACCTAAGGTAATAGTAAATACTGCGCTTGTTTTTTTTCTTAATGCATTTGCAGCCATTGCCACGGTATCGCAACTGGTAATTAATAAAGCCTCTTCATCACTTAGTTTAAAAAAATTACACCTTTCAATAAAAGGTGTACACTGCGAAATAAAAGAAGCGCTGTTATTTTGAAAAAGTAAATATCTGTAATTAGGATCAAAACTTATTAAACAGCCCGCTTGTTTTGCTTTGGCTAATAGTTCAATATAAGTGGCTTGAAGGGGCCCCGGTAAAAAGGCGGTAGCCGATCCAAAATGAACAATACTATATTCTTTTAAGTTTAGCGCTGCTAAGTCATAGGTGGTTAATTCTTTATCTGCGCCTCTATTAAAATAAAAATCTCTTTCACCGTCGTTCATTAAAGAAACAAATGCAAAAGTGGTAAAATGAGCTGGGTCCTTAATTATTAAACTTGTATTTACGCCCATTGTTTCAAGTAGTTCTATAAGGTGTTGTCCAAAGGGGTCGTCGCCCACCTTGGCGGCCATACTTACCTCGCCCCCTAAAGCTGCAATAGCTGCAGCCACATTGGCGGGAGCGCCACCGGCTTTTTTTAAAAAATGTTGGCCACTGGATAAAGATACATTTACATCTGTGCAAATCATATCAATTAAAGCCTCACCAATACAAAGTACTTTCATGTATTATTTTATATAATTAAATATAGTCATTTTTTAAAAGGGCTGTATCTTTGTATGGTATAAATAATACGTTCATTCATGTCTATTGCAGTTAGTTATCAAAAAGCGCAGGTATTAGAAGCCTTGCGTTATCATTTTATAAAGCAACCAGAAATTAAGACATTAATGATTGTGGTGAATGTATATGCCATCCTAACAGGCATTTTATTATTCCTAAAAAAAATTAGACCAGAATTATTTTTATTAGGCTCGGTACTTTGGATTGTGCTGTTGCTTTTATTTTGGTATCTAATGCCTACAATTTTTTATAAAAAAACGGCCTTGTTTACCTATGACTGGGATTTTAGTTTTGACAACCAAAAGGCAAGCTTGCAATCCTTGCAAGGAGAGGCGGCTTGGAACTGGCAGGAAGTGACTCATTATTTCGAAAGCCCTCATTTTTTCCATATTTATTTTGGTCCTAAAACTTTTTTTATTATTCCCAATGATAATATGACCCTCGAGATCAAGCAAACAATAAGGGCTATTTTAAAGAATAAATAAGCACTAAATTTATAATTCTTGGTAAGGGTTATCCACTTTTACTATTATTACCTTTTGAAGAAGCCCCTTTTTACTACTAACCGTTCGCTTATAAATAGGCCTATAAATTGCCTTATTTACCCTATTTCTAGCCTATAAAAGCCCCAAAAAGCCCAAAATATGCCTAACTTGAAGGCGGACTTTAAAATGTGTAAACAAAAAGGCAAATAAAATACTTCGTTTTTAACAAAAAGTATATTTTTGCGCCGTTAACAAAAACTTTTTACAATGTCAGACATCGCTACAAGAGTTAAAAAAATCATCGTTGACAAATTAGGTGTAGATGAAGCAGAGGTTACAAGTGCCGCTTCTTTTACAAATGATTTGGGAGCAGATTCTTTAGACACAGTTGAATTAATTATGGAATTTGAAAAAGAATTCAATATTTCAATTCCTGATGAACAAGCAGAAACTATTACTACCGTTGGTCAAGCTGTTGCTTATTTAGAAGAGCACGCGAAATAACTAAATCCATTTAGAAGTTTCAAGCTGAATCATCGGCATATTTAAATCCGCCTTTTTGAGCCTTTGCTTTAAAGGCGGATTCTTATTTTAAAACGATTAACATGCAAACTAAACGCATTGTAGTTACTGGAATTGGCGCTATAACACCTATTGGAAATGACCTAGCTTCTTACTGGGAAAATTTAGTCAATGGTGTCTCTGGTGCAGATATGATAACACAGTTTGATGCTTCTAAGTTTAAAACAAGATTTGCATGTGAAATAAAGGGCTTTGATCCGATTGCTTTTATGGATCGTAAAGAAGCTAGAAAATTAGATCGCTTTGCTCAAATTGCACTAGTAGCTAGTGACCAAGCAGTGGTAGATGCGGGCATTACCAAAGACAATGTTGACCACGATAGAGTAGGTGTTATTTTTGCAAGTGGCATTGGAGGTTTAACCACTTTCACAGAAGAAGTAACCAATTTCGTACAAGGAGATGGTACACCAAGATTCAATCCGTTTTTTATTCCTAAGATGATATTAGATATTGCTGCTGGGCAAATTTCTATGAAGCATGGTTTTCGTGGACCCAACTTTGCAGTAGTAAGTGCCTGTGCTTCTAGTACCAATGCCATAGTAACTGCCATGGATAATATAAAATTAGGTAAGGCCGATATTATTGTTACTGGTGGCGCCGAGTCGGTGATAGGTATTGCGGGTATGGGTGGATTTAATGCCATGAAGGCGATGAGTGAAAGAAATGACGATCCTAAAACAGCGAGTCGTCCTTACGATAAAGACAGAGATGGTTTTATTATGGGAGAAGCTTCAGGTGTTTTAGTATTAGAAGAATTAGAGCATGCAAAAAAACGTGGTGCTAAAATATATTGTGAAGTAGTGGGTGGCGGTGCTACAGCAGATGCTTACCATTTAACGGCCCCGCATCCAGATGGGTTAGGTGCTAAGAATGTAATGATAGCTGCTTTAAAAGATGCTGAAATGCAGCCATCAGATATTGATTATATCAACACACATGGTACTTCTACTCCTTTAGGTGACATTGCAGAAACCAAGGCTATTACAGCAGTGTTTGGTGAGCATGCTTATAATTTAAATATTAGTTCTACTAAATCCATGACGGGTCATTGCTTGGGCGCAGCAGGAGTGATTGAAGCCATTGCTTGTATTCAAGCAGTCGTTTATGATATTATTCCTCCTACGATTAACCATTTTACAGACGATCCTGAATTAGACCAGCGCCTTAATTTTACTTTTAATACAGCACAAAAAAGAACAGTGAATGCAGCCTTAAGTAATACTTTTGGATTTGGCGGACACAATGCCTGTGTGATTGTAAAAAAATACAAGGCCTAATTCAAAGTGAAAAGAATACAAACTCTACTTTCCTTTTTCAAAAAATCTGATTTTGAAAAAAATTTAGCCGCACTCATTGGGTATCAAACAAAAAGTATTGTACTTTTTCAAACGGCATTGAATCATAGATCGGTTAGAGAGAATCCTGCAGAAAATAATGAAAGACTTGAATTTTTAGGTGACGCTATTATAAGTTCGGTGGTGGCTGATTATTTATTTAAAAAATATCCCTACAAAGGAGAAGGTTTTTTAACAGAGATGCGCAGCAAGATGGTGAATAGACAGCAGCTGAATCATATTGCGGTTCAAATGGGACTGCGCAAAATGACAAGGTTTAATAAAATGGATGGGTCTTTGAAAACAAGTCAAATTTTTGGCAATACCTTAGAGGCCTTGGTGGGCGCTATTTATTTAGACAAGAAATACGAGTTTACTAAACTTTGGATAATAGAGAAAATGATACAGCCTTATTTGTTCATGGACGATTTAGAACAAATAGATATTAATATAAAAAATAAAATTATTGGTTGGGCTTTAAAGCAAGGCAAGCAAATCGATTTTGTATTAGCAGGCGAACAACTTGAAGGAAGAAGAAGATTATTCACCATTAATGTAGTACTAGATGGCGAAGTGATCACTGCTCAAAAAGGCTATACTAAAAAAGATGCCAGCCAATTAGCAGCACAAAAAGCCATTGAAATTTTAGGTATTTAATCGCAGGAAAGAATTTACAATTTTTTTTACTTTTCAATAAATTTACTAGTCAATACTTTGACAAAGTTCAATAAGTACACCATTCGTTTGTTTAGGATGTACAAAACAAATTAATTTATTGTCAGCGCCTTTTTTAGGCGTTTCATTTAAAAGGGTAAAGCCTAGTTTTTTTAATCTTTCCATTTCGGCTACAATATCTGGCACTTCAAAAGCAATATGGTGCATGCCTTCTCCTTTTTTATCAATAAACTTAGCAATGGGCCCGCCTGGGTCGCTGCTTTCCAATAGTTCAATTTTGGTGCTTTGTTGAAGAAAAAAGGCTGTATTCACCGCTTCGCTCTCTACGGTTTCCGTTTTATAGCAGGGGCTTCCTAACAATTGCTCGAATAAAGGGATACTGGTGGCTAGGTCTTTTACCGCGATGCCGATATGTTCTACCTTATAATCCATGGTTCTGTTGTTTTACGAATTGGGAAATAATTACCTTTAATACTTAATGAATTCAATAAAATCAAGCCTTTAGCTTTAGCTTTGTGCTACAGAAAAAATTAAATTCCGCTATGTTAAAATTACCAATTTATCTTGATCATAATTCAACTACCCCCATGGATCCTAGGGTTTTAGAAGCGATGTTACCTTATTTTCTCGAAAATTTCGGAAATGCGGCTAGTCGTAACCATTCTTTTGGATGGCAAGCTGAGGAAGCCGTGGACTATGCACGTGAGCAAATTGCCCAATTAATTGGAGCCGATCCTAAAGAAATTATATTCACCTCTGGCGCTACCGAAGGCAATAACCTAGGCATCAAAGGTGTATATGAAATGTATGCAAGCAAGGGCAATCACATTATTACTAGCACCACTGAACATAAGGCTGTTTTGGATACTTGCAAGCACTTAGAAAAATTAGGTGCAGAAGTTACTTACTTAGAAGTTCAACCTGATGGTTTAATTGACTTAAAACAATTAGAAGCTGCCATGAAGCCTACTACTATTTTAGTAGCCATCATGTATGCCAATAATGAAATTGGTGTTATACAACCGGTGAAAGAAATTGGGGCTATTGCTAAAAAACATGGCGCACTTTTCTTTACAGATGCAGTGCAAGCAGTAGGAAAAATTCCTGTAGATGTTATTTCAGACGGCATTGATATTATGTCCTTTACTGCACACAAAATGTATGGTCCAAAAGGTGTAGGCGCTTTATATGTGAGAAGAAAAAATCCGCGTGTAAAAGTAACTGCTCAAATAGATGGCGGAGGCCACGAAAGAGGAATGCGTAGTGGTACTTTAAACGTTCCAGGTATTGTTGGCTTTGGTAAAGCTGCAGAAATAGCAAAGACAGATATGGCTGGCGATACAGAAAGAGTTTCAAAATTAAGAGACAAGTTAGAAAATGCATTAAAGTTAATTGATGAGACTTATGTGAATGGTAATCCAGCGCACCGTTTACCCCATGTAAGTAATATCTCTTTTAAATATGTGGAAGGAGAAGGTTTAATGATGGGCTTTAACAAAGACATCGCTTTATCTTCTGGTTCGGCCTGTACATCCGCTTCTCTAGAGCCTAGTTATGTTTTAAAAGCATTGGGCTTAGGCGATGATTTAGCACATAGCTCTCTTCGTTTTGGTTTAGGAAGATATACCACTGAAGAACAAATCGATTTTACGATTAAAGCGGTAACCGATACTGTTTTAAAACTAAGAGAAATGAGCCCACTATGGGAAATGTTTAAAGAGGGGATTGACATTGATGCAATTCAATGGGCACATCATTAAATATTACAAGATGAGAAACTGAAGGCTTCGAGTCTTGAAATAAGTTTAACATCAGTTGTTGATTTTTTTTAATAATTTTGTAAATATAAAATAAAAATAAAATGGCATATTCAAATAAAGTAATCGACCATTATTCTAATCCTAAAAATGTAGGAACATTAGATAAAGCCTCTAAAAGTGTAGGTACTGGTTTAGTAGGTGCACCAGAGTGTGGAGACGTAATGCGTTTGCAAATCGAAGTAGACGAAGCAACTGGTCTTATTACCGATGCTAAGTTTAAAACATTTGGTTGTGGTTCTGCCATTGCCTCTTCTTCTTTAGCCACAGAGTGGTTAAAAGGAAAAACTATTGACGAAGCAGTTAAAATTGACAATATGGATTTAGTAGAGGAATTAAGTTTACCTCCTGTTAAAATTCACTGTTCTGTTTTAGCAGAAGATGCAATCAAAGCAGCTATCAACGATTTCCGTGTTAAAAACGGATTGGCTGAATTAGTGTTTGAACAAAGCCACGTTTAGTTTAGGTCTTCTATTTATTACCTATGAGCGAAGTAGCCCAAGAAAATTCTATTTATGTAAGTGCTAAGGCAAAGACCAAGGTATTGCAGTTAATGCAAGACGCGGGCGTTACCGGCGATGCAAGCTATTTTTTAAGAGTAGGGGTAGTAGGGGGTGGTTGTTCTGGCTTAAGCTATAAACTAGACTTTGATAATGAAATAAAGCCCATGGATCAAGTTTTTGAAGACAATGGGGTCAAAATTGTGACCGACTTAAAAAGCTTTTTATACTTAGTGAATACCGAGTTGGAATTTTCTGATGGATTAAATGGAAAAGGCTTTTATTTCGATAATCCCAATGCAAGTAGAAGTTGTGGTTGTGGAGAAAGCTTTGCAGTTTAGTACCTGTGCTAGAAAATTAAAAGGTTTAATCATAAGATAATTATAATATTGAATGCTCCGTTAACACGGGGCATTTTTTTTGTAGCTTTGAACCATGTGGGCAATTTGTAAAAAAGAATGGGCACAGTATTTCAATGGCTTAACAGGCTATCTAGTCATTGGCTTTTACTTAATGGTGAATGGGCTTGTTTTATTTGTACTTCCTAATTTTAATATACTCGATTTTGGGTATGCTTCTTTGCAGGCTTATTTCGATTTTGCCCCTTGGTTTTTACTGCTCTTGGTACCTGCCATTACCATGCATAGTTTTTCTGATGAGTATAAGCAAGGCACTTATGAAATTATTAGAGCCTTACCTATTAGCCCGCTTCAATTAGTAGTAGGAAAGTTTTTGGGAAACTTATTCATTGTGCTGGTAGCTATTCTACCCACTTTATTGTATGCACTTACTTTAGATGCTTTAAGCGATGTTGGAGGCATAGACTGGGGAGCAACTTATGGTTCGTATTTTGGTTTATTATTTTTAGCGGCTTGCTATACGGTCATAGGCATTTACATAAGTAGCATTACCAAAAATAATTTGGTGTCTTTACTAGTTTCCATTTTGGTTTGTATATTATTATTTAAAGGCTTTAATGGGCTTAGCCAACTTGCTGTATTTACCAATGGCGCCAATTTTTATATAAGTAAGCTGGGCTTAGAGGCGCACTATATGAATATGAGTAAGGGCCTGCTCTCAGCCGAGGATATTATTTACTTTTTATCGATACTTGTTTTATTTGCCATAGGAAGTATGGAGAATATAAAAGGCAAAGTAAAATATATTGTTACAGTAGCCATCTTAGTTAGCTTCAATGTATTTTTTTCTTTTTATAATTTTCAATTAGACCTTACTAAAGAACAAAGGTATACGCTTAGTGAAAGCACCACACAAATTGTTTCTGCTATCAATAAACCTGTAAAAATTCATCTTTATTTAGGGGGCGATATACCCCCTTATTATAAAAATATTGCAGTAGCCACTGCAACCTTACTTGAGCGATTTAAACAAATCAATCCAAAAGCCATTAGCTGGGCTATTGAACTGCCAGGTGATTTGTATAAAAACGATGCCTTGTATCAATTTTATGATAGCTTGTCTAAATTAGGATTGCCTATTCAAAGAGTACAAACTGAAAATGGGCCTTCCGATAAAAGAGTAGATCAACTAATGATTCCTGGCGCTCTTATTGAAGTAGAAGGTCAGGCACCTATTGTGATTGATTTAAGAACAAGTAAAAAATATTTCAAGCCCTATAATATTATAAAAGATATTCCTGAAGAAGATAGGGAGGCCACTGCGAATGCCGCAGTTTCTTTACTAGAATATAAGTTTACACAAGCGCTTTATTTATTAAATAGAACAGTGGTTCCTAATATTGCTTATTTAACGGGCAATGGGGAGCCGGTTAATTTAACGGTGAATCATTTAGGGGAGTCCATTATGCATAGTTATAATTTAGCAGTATTTGATTTGAAAAAAGGCTTCCCCAATCCGCAAAAAATTAAAACTTTACTTATTGTAAAGCCTACCCAAGCTTTTACAGAACTCGATAAATTAAAACTAGATCAGTATATAATGGGAGGCGGTAATATTGTCTGGGCCATTGATAAATTAGTTGCGGAATATGATAGTTTGCAAAAAACCAATGGGTCTTATACGGCTTATGATAGAAGCTTAGCCCTAGATGATTTATTTTTTAAATATGGGGTAAGAATAAATGCCAATTTAGTCCAAGATTTAAATTGCGCTAAACTACCCATGGTGGTGGGTAAGGGGGAGGATGGCAGTCCCCTTATTCAAAGAATGCCTTGGCCTTATTTCCCCTTTTTACAAGGTAATGAAGCGCATCCCATTGTTCAAAATATAGATAGAGTTTTATCTTATTTCCCTTCAAGCATTGATACCATTGCAGTTGCAAGTATTCAGAAAACAATTTTACTTAGCACCGATTCCAATAGTCGTATACTTAGCTCACCTGCTGTGGTGGATATCAATAGCGGTAAACAAGAAGGCGAATTGGAAAGTTTTCAAAAAAATCATTTACCTGTAGCTGTTTTATTAGAAGGTAAATTCCCTTCCTTATATTATAATCGAGTTTCTGCCGCCATGCTGGATAGTATTAAGGCCTCTACTGGTAAGGGCTATTTAGAAAAAGGCATAGCAAGTTCCAAACAAGTCATTATTTCGGATGCAGATATTCTTACCAACCAAGTGGATGTAAAAAATGGCCCCCTGCCCATGGGCATGATGCCTTTTGAAGAATACCAGTTTGCCAATCATGATTTTTTCGTAAATACCATTGCTTATTTAAATGAGCCCACCCCTTTATTAGATGCTCGTAGTAAACAGCAAATACTGCGTTTATTAAATCGTGAAAAAGTAGAGGAGCATAGAATTTTTGTACAAATTATTTTAGTCCTTGGCCCACTAATTCTACTAGGGCTTTTCTTTTTAATATGGACTGGGTATCGCAAACGTCAATTTGCTATTTAGTAAGTATGTTGTAACTTTATAGTATGTCAAAAGATCAATTAGTATATTTTGTTTTTGGAGCAGTCATTTTAATTGCTCTAATCCTAGACCTAGGTTTTTTAAGTAAAAAAAATGCCATTATTACCATGAAGCAGGCCTTGCGTCAAACTTTTTTATGGGTATTATTAGCGCTTGCTTTTTTTGTATTTATGTGGGTAGAAGAAGGTCAAAAATTAGGTTTTGAATACTTAAGTGGTTATTTAATGGAATGGAGTTTGAGTATTGATAATATTTTTGTTTTCATTTTAATATTTAATTCCTTTAAGGTGAAAGAAAAACATATACCAAGGGTATTATTAATTGGTATATTAGCAGCCATTTTATTTAGAGTCATTTTCATTACAGTGGGTGTAGCCTTGGTTGCTAAATTTGCATGGTTGCTTTATATTTTTGGCGTCTTCTTAGTATATACTGGCTATAAGATGTTTAAGGCAGACGACGAAGATAATTTTGATCCACATCACTCTAAAATATATCTGTTCTTAAAAAAATTCTTACCAATTGGCGATACCGATGGCGATGGTAAATTTGTTATCAAAGACCATAATAATAAACCTTTGTATACAAGCTTATTTGTGGTGGTGGTGCTCTTAGCAGCCATTGACCTTGTATTTGCTTTGGATTCTATTCCAGCAGTGATGGGTATTTCAAGAAGCAGTTTAGTTATTTACACTTCCAATATTTTCGCCATATTGGGTCTACGTTCGTTATTCTTTTTATTAAGAGGGGCTGTGAATCAGTTTGAATATTTGCAACAGGGTATTGCAATTGTATTAGTTTTTATTGGTATTAAAATGCTTGGCGAACACTATATAAATTTATGGTTAGATAAAAACACCCAAGTTTTAATTTCTTTAATGGTCATAATTTTTTGTATTACTGGCTCTATTTTTTATTCAATTTTCATTAACAAAAGAAAATTAGCGAAAGAAAATTCGGAAGGGACTCCCTAAAAACTATCTTATATTTACAGCAGATTATACAACATCTACATTATACAAAATCTATGAATGGTAAAAAGGTAGCCTTAGTTATTGCTTTAATAATTTTCATCGATCAAGCAATTAAATTTTATATTAAGCTTAATTATTTTATTGGGGAAGAGCATATTATAATTAATTCTTGGGCAAGACTGCATTTTATAGAAAATGAAGGCATGGCCTGGGGCTTAAAATTCGGAGGCGGTTTTGGAAAAATAATCTTGACTTTGTTTCGCTTAGCTGCCGTTATCTGGGGAACTTTTTTAATCAAGGGCTTTATTGAAAAAAAATACCATAATGGTTTTATTTTTTGTGCGGCCTTAATTTATGCGGGTGCAGTGGGTAATTTAATTGATTCTATGTTTTACGGCCTACTATTTGAAGCAAGTGTACCTTATACAACCATGGTAGCTCATTTATTTCCACAAGGTGGCGGCTATGGTAGTTTTTTACATGGTAAAGTAGTAGACATGTTTTATTTCCCCCTTATTCAGAATGCACATTTTCCTAGTTGGTTCCCTGTTTGGGCAGGGGAGGAATTTGAATTTTTCCGCCCTGTATTTAATTTTGCCGATGCATCTATTAGCACTGGGGTTATTACTTTATTTATCTTTCAAAAGAGATTCTTCAGTGAGACGGACAATGAGGCCAAGGTTGAGGCCCCAACAAGCACTGATCAGCCTTCCGCCTAATGAATTCCAAATTTTTAAAGCTTCCACTAGCTAAAACTGGCCTGGCCTTTTTCACAAGCTTATTCGTACCTTCGTGCCCTAAAAATGAGCTAGGATAAAGCCTTGTATGAGTAAAAAATACCCAGAATTTAGTGGATTAAATCTGCCTCAAATGGAGGCGGAGATATTGGCTTCTTGGAAGTCCGAACAGGCTTTTGAGCAGTCGGTAGCTTTAAGAGAAGGCAAGACCCCCTTTGTTTTTTATGAAGGGCCTCCGAGTGCCAATGGAATGCCCGGCATTCACCATGTTATTTCCAGAACTTTAAAGGACATGGTTTGTAGGTATAAAACCATGCAAGGTTTTCAGGTAAAAAGAAAAGGTGGTTGGGATACCCATGGTTTACCTGTTGAATTAGGTGTAGAAAAAGAATTAGGCATTACTAAAGAAGATATTGGCAAGAAGATAAGTGTAGAAGAGTATAATAAAAAATGCAGAGAAGCCGTACTACGTTATAAAAAAGAATGGGACGATATCACCAATAAAATGGGATACTGGGTAGATTTAAATAACCCCTATATTACTTTTGAAAATAATTATATTGAAACACTTTGGTGGATACTAAGTACGCTTTACAAAAAAGGTTATTTGTATCAAAGTGTAAGTATACAACCTTATTCACCTGCAGCAGGTACAGGATTAAGTTCACATGAATTAAATCAGCCAGGTACTTACAAGGATATAAAAGATACTTCTGTGGTGGCTATGTTCAAAGCAATACAAAATGCAGATAGCCAATTTTTATTTGATGCAGTAAATGCAGCAAGTGCAAAGTCGAAAGAAATATTTTATATGGCGTGGACTACTACGCCATGGACCTTACCCTCTAACTTAGGACTTACTGTTGGACCCAATATTGAATATGTTTTAGTAGCTACTTATAACCCCTATACAGCCATACCCGTGAATGTGGTAATGGCTAAAAATTTAGTGTCTAAATATTTTAAAGAAGAAGGCGAGGGGGTAGAAAGTTTTGCAGAAGGTGATAAACTTATTCCTTGGAAAATAATTGCTACTTGCAAGGGCAGTGGGTTAAATGGACTTCGTTACGAGCAGTTAATGCCATCTGAGGCCAACGATCCAAAAACTTTTGAAGGAGATCCTTTTAAAATAGTGCTAGGCGATTTTGTAACCACTGAAGATGGAACAGGTATAGTGCATACTTCTCCTGCCTTTGGTGCAGATGACTATAAAGTAGGACAAAAGAATAATTTAGGAATTATTACTTTAGTAGACCGTGAAGGAAAATTTGTAGAAGGCGTAGGAGAATTTAGCGGCCGCTTTGTAAAAAATTACAAAGACGAAAAAGACTACCAAGATGTGAATGTAGATATTTCTGTAAAGCTGAAAAAAGAAAACAGAGCCTTTAAGGTAGAAAAATACGAACATAATTATCCGCATTGTTGGAGAACGGATAAGCCTATTTTATATTATCCATTAGACGCTTGGTTTATTAAAACCACGGCTGTAAAGGACAGATTAATTGAATTAAATAAAACCATTAATTGGAAACCCAAGAGTACGGGTGAAGGTCGTTTTGGCAACTGGTTAGAGAATATGGTGGATTGGAATTTATCGCGTAGCCGTTATTGGGGCACGCCTCTTCCTATATGGAGAACTGAAGATGGCACAGAGGAAGTTTGTATCGGATCGATTGAAGAATTAACCAAAGGTTTTTTAGCTGCCAAAGAAAAAGGCTTTAATAAAGCCGTTGATTTAAAAATTATAGACGGCAAACTAGATCTTGATTTACACAAACCCTTTGTGGATCAAATAGAATTAGTAAGTGCAAGTGGCCAAGCCATGAAGCGTGTAGCTGATTTAGTAGACGTATGGTTTGACTCTGGTGCTATGCCTTATGCGCAGTGGCATTATCCTTTTGAAAATAAAGATTTAATAGATAAAGGCCAGGCCTTCCCAGCCGATTTTATTTGTGAGGGCGTAGACCAAACCCGTGGATGGTTTTATACATTACATACATTAGGTGTACTTCTTTTTGATAGTGTTGCTTACAAGGCGGTGATGAGTAATGGACTTGTCTTGGATAAGAATGGCAATAAAATGAGTAAGCGTCTTGGCAATGTGGTGAACCCCTTTGAAACGATTGAAAAGTATGGAGCCGATGCCACACGCTGGTATTTAGTAACCAATGCTTCTCCTTGGGATAATTTAAAATTTGACATGTCTGGTATACAAGAAGTACAAAGAAAATTCTTTGGTACTTTATACAATACTTATCAGTTTTTTGTTTTGTATGCCAATGTAGATGATTTTCATTTTGAACAAGCAACCATTCCTTTAGCCGAGCGACCAGAAATTGATCGTTGGATTATTTCTTCTTTACATACTTTAATTCAAACAGTCACTACCTCCATGGATGATTTCGAGCCCACCACTGCGGGTCGTGCCATTGAAACTTTTGTGGATGAGCATTTAAGTAACTGGTATGTAAGATTATGTCGTCGTCGTTTTTGGAAAGGAACTTATACGCAAGATAAAATTGCTGCTTATCAAACCTTATACGAGTGTATTGAAACTATTACTAAATTAATGGCCCCTATCGCACCATTTTTCTGCGATCAAGTTTTTAGAAATTTAAATTCAATTACTCAAAAACATAATTTTAATTCAATACATCATGCTCCTTTTCCTATTGCAGATTCTTCAAAAATAGATACTGCTTTGGAAAGTAGAATGCAAATGGCGCAGGATATTTGTTCTTTGGTTTTATCTATTCGTAAAAAAGTGAATATCAAAGTGCGTCAGCCTTTGCAAAAAATATTAATTCCTGTTTTAGATCCAGCCACCAAAACGGCCATTGAATTAATGGAAGAATTAATACTTGCGGAGGTAAACGTTAAAGAAATTAATTATATAACGGAGACCGAGGGGGTGATTAGCAAAAAGGTAAAAGCCAATTTCAAGTTATTGGGTGCCAAATTAGGAACTAAAATGAAACAAGCTTCTGCAGTCATTGCCAATTTGACCCAGCTGCAAATTACGCGCTTAGAAAAAGAGGGAAAATTAGCCTTAGACATTGAAGCAGAGACTATCGAGTTGCTAATCAATGAGGTAGATATTATAGCAGAAGATATACCTGGATGGAGCGTTGCTGTCAAAAATGCCCTAACGGTGGCCTTGGATATTACCATTAGCCCCGAGTTATTGAAGGAAGGGAATGCCCGTGAGCTAGTAAATAGGGTCCAAAACATTAGAAAAGAGAGCAATTTTGAGCTTACAGATAAGATTTTGCTTGAAATTGAGGATAATACAGACTTGAAGGAGTCCATTATTCAATTTTCGGGGTATATTTGCCGCGAAATTCTCGCAGTCCAGATAGACTTCCTACCGGTCTTGAAAGAGGGGGTAGAAGTTGACATAAATGATCATAAATTAAGAATTTCAGTTAGACAAAAAGCATAAATATGCCTACAAAAAAACCAGCTCCCAAAAAGGCGGCCCCTGCTAAGAAAGCAGCTGCTAAAAAGGTGGCACCCGTAAAAAAGGCAGCCCCAGCTAAAAAAGCAGCTCCAGCGAAAAAGGCTGCACCTAAAAAAGCAGTTCCTGCTAAAAAGGTAGCGCCTAAAAAAGCAGCGCCTGCTAAAAAGGCGGCGCCTGCAAAAAAAGCGGCTCCTGTAAAAAAGGTAGTTCCTAAAAAAGTAGCACCTGTAAAAAAACCAGTAACCGTTAAAGCACCTTTAAAAAAAGCAACTCCTATTAAAGCTCCCTTAAAAAAAGTAGTTCCTGTAAAGGCAGCTCCAAAACCACTCGTTAAACCTGTCGCTAAGCCAGTTGAAAAATATGTTCCTCCTGCAAAGCCGGTTCCAAAAATTCCAACGCCTCCTGTAAAACCAGTGCGTAAAGTTGCAGAACCTATTAAGGATATTAAAGTTCCAAAAATTGGCGCTAAAAGTAGCGTGCCTTATCAACCAGGCTATGTTCCAATGGAAAGAAGAAAGGAAGTAGAAAGATCTACGGAGACTTTAGTAAAATACTCTGATGCAGAATTAAAAGAGTTTAAAGATTTAATTTCTAAGAAAGTAGAAGCTGCTAAGAAAGAGTTAGTTTACTTACAAGGTATTATTACACGCAAAGATGAATTAGGCGGAGATAATGACGACGCTAGGTACATGACTATGGAAGATGGTAGTGTTAGCATGGAAAGAGAGCAGTTAGGTCAAATGGCTTCTAGACAAATTACTTTTATAGACCATTTAGAAAAAGCCTTAATGCGTATTGAAAACAAAACCTATGGTATTTGTAGAGTAACAGGCCGCTTAATAGACAAAGCGCGTTTACGTGCGGTGCCTCATGCTACTTTAAGCCTAGAAGCAAAATTAGGGTATGTAAAAAATAGCAACGATCAGTAAAATTAAAACAAGCCTATAGCTTGAACTAATATAGACCTATTAAAAACCCCGATAAAATTTATCGGGGTTTTTATTTATTTAACTTCTTGCATATCAATTAGCTTTCGGTAGTACCCATTTTGTGTAATAAGTTCATCATGATTGCCTCTTTCAACAATATCTCCTTTCTGTAGCACAATAATTTCATCTGCGTGTCGAATAGTTGATAATCGGTGTGCAATCACAATAGAGGTTCTGTTTTGCATCATATTATTAATGGCTTCTTGTACTAATTTTTCACTTTCTGTATCAAGCGCGGAAGTGGCTTCATCTAAAATTAAAATAGGAGGGTTCTTCAATACCGCACGGGCAATGGTTAAGCGCTGGCGCTCTCCACCACTTAGTTTACTACCTCTATCGCCAATCATACTTTGAAAGCCGCCTTCTTTTTTAATAATAAATTCGTAGGCATTCGCAATTTTTGCAGCTGCAATAATTTCAGCTTCTGTAGCATCTGGTTTGCCTAATGCAATATTGGCAGCAATGGTATCATTGAATAAAATAGGTTCTTGTGTAACAATACTTATTAAATTTCTTAAGCTATGTAAACTATACTCTTTAATATTTTTCCCATCAATATATAAATTACCCGCAGATACATCGTGAAAGCGAGGCACTAAATCGGCAAGAGTACTTTTACCCGCACCTGAAGAACCCACTAAGGCGACCGATTTACCTTTTTGAATAGTAAGGTTTATATTTTTTAAAATAGAAGCGTCTTGATATAAAAATTGAACATTCTCAAATTGAATTGACTGCTTAAAGTCAGTAATTTGAATGGGGTTTCTAGAATCTTCCACTGTTAAAGGGGCTTCTAAAATTTCATTCAATCTGTCCAGTGTAGCGTTACCTCTAGTAACATTGTAAGCTGCTTGGGATAAAGCTTTGGCAGGATTAATAATTTGAGAAAATAAAGCCACATAGGCAATGAAAGAACTTCCATTCAATATTTCACCATTTAAAACCAATTGACCCCCAAACCATAAAACTCCACATAAAATAATTACACCTAAGGTTTCTGAAATAGGAGAAGCTAGGTCTCGTCTATTGAGTATTTTATTTTTGATATGAAAAATTTCATCTACTAAGGCAAAAAATTGTTTTTTTACCCTGCCTTCTGCATTAAAGGCTTTGATAATTCTTAAACCTGTTAAAGTTTCTTCCATCTGAGATAAAATCTCACCCCATTTTACCTGTGCTTTATTGGTATGTTTTTTCAAACTTCTACCAATACGTCCTATAATTAATCCAGCTAAAGGAAGTAATATAAATACAAATAAGGTAAGTTTAGCACTTATAATGAATAAGAAAATAAGTATGCCTATAATATTTAAAGGCTCTTTGATTAATCCTTCCAATGCACCAATCACTGAATTTTCTAGTTCTGTGATGTCGTTAGAGGATCTACTTAAAATATCTCCTTTGCGTTGTTCTGTAAAATAGCCAATGGGCAATTGTAATATTTTTTCATACAACAATCTGGAATATTTTCTGGTGACTGCATTTCTTATAGGTGCTAAGAAATAAAAAGACAAATAAAGAAATAGGTTCTTTAGAAATATATTGATAACAATGGCCAAGCAAATCCAGCCAAGGGCGGTTACCTTGCCATCTGTATCAATGATTTGTTGTAAAAAGCCATAGACGATATCTTTGATATTACCAGAACCGCCTGAGGCAGTTGCTGTGTTTATCACACCACTCAATTCTCCTTTTCCAAATATAAGGTCCATAAAGGGCATGAGCATACCCAATGAAAACAATCCAAACACTATAGATAAGGTAATAAATAGGCTATACCAAGCCATATAGGCCTTGTATTCTCTGATATAACTTATGATGCGAATAAATTTCTTCATATTCAAAATTATTCCCGCAGAATAATGAGCAAAGTAACTAATTTTACAACGAATCAACGATTTTGATTATGGAGGAAGGAAAAAGACAAAAACAGGTAGCCGGGGCCATTCAGAGCGCCCTTAACGATATCTTCTTAAAACTAGGGCTTACTAATTTACAAGGTGGGATGATTTCCATCTCTTCTGTAAAAGTGACCCCCGATTTATTAGAGGCCAGAATTTATTTGAGTTTATTTCAGGTAAAGGACACAGAAGCCTCATTTAAGAAAATACAAGCACAGGCATGGGAAATCAAGAAGCATCTTTCTGATACCATGAAGCATCAATTAAGACGTATTCCTGTATTGCATTTTTACTTAGACGATACATTGGATTATGTTTTTAAAATGGACGAAATCCTAAAAAATTTATAAGTGCATTTTTTATTTGCATGGCGTTATTTTAGAGGAAAATATAATTTTCAAGCAATTCAAATGATTGCTTGGGTAAGTGTTGTGGCCATTGCAGTAGGTACCGCTGCCCTCATTATTGTACTAAGCGTTTCCAATGGATTTACAGAAGTAGTCAAAGGTTTGTATGCCGACTTTTACGCCGATGTACGCGTAACGCCTGTGGAAGGAAAATTTTTTTCCATGAGCGACGCGCCTTATAAAAAATTAGCATCTATAGAGGGTGTAAGGGCCGTGAGTAAAGTGGTAGAAAGTAGGGCCTTGCTAGTGAAAGGCGATTTACAATCGGTGGTACTTGTAAAAGGCGTGGATAATAATTACAGCAAAATAAATAATGTAGCTAGGTATATGAAGCGAGGTCAATACATTATGGGCGATATGGAAAATCCCATTTTGTTATTAGGCATTGGAGTTGAACAGAAGCTGGGCTTATTTCGTTCTTTTATTGGCGATACATTACAACTCTATGCAGTCAATAGATCAGGCAAGGCCTTTACCGACATCAATCAATTAAATAACTTGACTGCAGTGCAAGGTGGCGCTTTTTCAGTACAACAAGAATTTGACGACCAGTATGTTTTTACTAATTATTCTTTTGCCCAGTATTTATTTGATTTAGATACTAGCCAGTACTCGGCTATTGAAATAGCTGTTCTGCCCAATAAGCAAGCGCAAGTAATAGGAGAAATAAAAAAACAATTAGGCCCCGGCTTTCAAGTAAAAGATAAGTACCAACAAAATGCCGACCTCTATAAAATTATGCAAATGGAAAAGTGGATCATCTTTGCCATACTTGCTTTAATCATGATAGTGGCTTCTTTTAATTTAGTAGGCGCCTTAACCATGCTCGTTTTAGAAAAACAAAAAGACATTCATGTACTTCATGCCATGGGCGCTAGGCCCTGGGATATTCAAAAAATATTTTTAATGCTATCGGGCGTCATGGCCTTTATGGGCGCCTTTATTGGCGGTGGGCTGGCTAGTTTATTTTGCTTCGTTCAAAATAAATTTCATTTCATTAAATTGGGTGGTAATTCTTTTGTGATAGATTATTATCCTGTAAAACCAATGGCTGAAGATTATATAGCCATTATACTTTTAGTGGTCGTGATTGCTATTGCAGCAGGCTGGATTCCAGCGCGCAAAGCCTCTGCTCGTCTGTTCGAAAAAATAAGTTAGAGAAAAAAAATAAGAGAAATTTTAGTAGGATTTATATTTTATAAAATCCTAGAAAAATTTAATAATCTCCTAAGGTTTCTTCTAGTTGTCCTAATGCTTTCGCCAATTGCTCATCGTTAGGCGCAATACCATGCCATTCGTGGCTGCCTTCCATAAAGTCAACACCCTTGCCCATTTCAGTTTTCATCAAAATGCAAATAGGCTTGCCTTGTCCTGTTAGGGATTTAGCTTTATCAAGTGTAACAACTATATTTTCCATATCATGTCCGTCCATATGTAAAACGGTCCAATGAAAGGCTTTGAATTTATCTTCTAAACTATCTAAGCTTAATACTTTACTTAAAGGGCCATCAATTTGTTGACCATTCACATCCACCGTAGCAATTAAGTTGTCCACTTTATTATGTGCAGCAAACATCACTGCTTCCCAAATTTGTCCTTCTTGTAATTCACCATCGCCATGAAGGCTATAAATAGTTCTATTGTCTTTATTGTATTTCTTAGTTAAGGCAGCACCAATGGCTACGCTTAAACCTTGTCCTAAAGAACCACTAGCAATTCTAATGCCTGGTAAATTTTCATGTGTGGTAGGATGGCCTTGTAATCTTGAATTTATTTTTCTAAAACTTGCTAATTCCTTAATATCAAAATAACCCGACCTTGCTAATACTGAATAAAATACAGGAGAGATATGACCATTCGATAAAAAGAAAATATCCTCATTGATACCATCCATAGAAAAGTTAGTATCAATTTTCATTATTTTAAAATAAAGTGCTGTTAAGAAATCGGTACAACCTAATGAACCACCTGGGTGTCCGCTTTGTTGCGCATGTACCATTCTTACAATATCTCTTCTAATTTGAGAGGCAATCTTTGTTAATTCTGCAGTAGATTTATTCATAGCTGTTTGGTTGAGGGCAAAGATAGAATTCATAGGCTAATTTGCACCGAAAATTTGGGAAAAAGCCCAAAAAAAGACTTATCAACAATAGCAAGGATTTATTAGCTTTGTAGCCTCAATGAATATGTATGTCAGAAGAATTAAAGAAAGTAACAGTTAGTACAGAAGCAGGGATGAAAAAGGCTATTAATCACTTAGAAGTAGAGATTTCTAAAATTAGAGCAGGCAAGGCTTCTCCTTCCATTTTAGAGGGTATCAATGTCGATTATTATGGCACGCCCACGCCTATTAGTCAAGTAGGTAATGTGCAGATATTGGATAGCAGAACCCTAAGTATTCAACCTTGGGAAAAAAATATGCTACCCTTAATTGAAAGAGCCATCATGGCTGCCAATATTGGTATTACGCCACAGAATGACGGAATTCAAATTCGTTTGTTTACACCACCCTTAACTGAAGAGAGAAGAAAGGAATTATTTAAAAAGGCAAGTGCTGAAGGAGAATTGAGTAAGGTATCTATTCGTAATATTCGACGCGATCATATTGAGCAAGTAAAGAAATTACAAAAAGATGGTTTGAGTGAAGACATTTGTAAAGGAGCTGAAGATGAAATTCAAGTTATTACCGATAAGCATATTGCACTAGTAGAAAAACATTTAGAATCAAAGGAAAAAGAGATAATGACGGTATAATAGCTGTCACTCATCTTAAGCTTTATAATTTAACAAGCCCTAACACTAAGACCGTTGGGGCTTATTTACTATATACACTCCTGCTAATATAATCAGTAGGCTACTAACTTGTAATAAAGAAATAGACTCGCCAAAATACAGGCCCCAGGCCACTGCTATAACAGGAATGCCATAGGTAACCATGGAAGCGAAAATAATACTAGACCTTTTAATAAGCATATAAAATAAAATAGAGGCAATAGCAGTACCTACTACTCCTAAAATAATACTTGCCATGGTAGCTTGTTGGAAACCTGGGTTATTAAATGACATGCTAAAATAACCAGTCATATAAAGAATGAGGGCACTAGGAATAATTAAAAAACTGAAGGCCACAGATGCAATATCAATAGCGCGCATATTTTTTAAATACTTTCCTACCACATTTACATTCAAGCCATAAAAAAAAGTGGCTACTAAGACTAAAGATGCAAAGCTTAGGTTTTGAAAACTAATATTTTTACCCGCTGCAAAAAGTAAACAAAGGCCTATAAAGCCCACAAGTACACCTAATATTTTTTGAAAATTAGCAGGGGTTTTGAAAACAAACAAACCAACTAGTATGGTAAATAAGGGGGTGAGTGAATTTAAAATACCTGCTAAGGAACTATCGATATTGGTTTCTGCAATACAAAAAAGGTAGGATGGAATAAAACTTCCTAAAAAACCAGATAAAAAGACAATACCCATTTTTTCTTTGGGAATTTTTTTAAAGGCGCTAAAAGCAAAGGGTAGTAAAACGAGTCCGGAAAACAACATTCTTAAGGAAGCTACTTGATAAGCAGAAAGTACAGTGAGCCCTTCTTTGATAAGGATAAAGGAACTGCCCCAGACAATGGATAGGATACAAAATATAGCCCAATTGATGAACTTATTGTTCATGCGTAAATTTTTGGGTAAAGATGCTTCATTTTCCCATAAAAGTGGATAAATACTTGCTCAATTGACCATAAATTAATACCGATTCCTTTTCTTTGTAACAATGAACCAGCCAACTAATTACTCAATTAAGGTAGACCAATTTGAAGGGCCTTTTGACCTCTTACTTTTCTTTATTGAAAGAGATGAAATGGATATTTATAATATACAGATTACAAATATTATCAATGATTTTTTGCATTTTATTCAAGAGCAAGAAAAGGTAAATATTGAACTCAGTAGTGAATTTATTTTGTTCGTTTCTACTTTAATGCGCATTAAGGCAAAATTATTATTACCAAGAAAAGAGTTGGATGCATTAGGCAATGAGATTGATCCAAGACAAGAATTAATTGATAAAATTTTAGAATACAAAAAGTATAAGGAAGCGGCGGTACAAATGGCCGACTTAGAAGCGCTTAGAATGCTAATGATGAAGCGTGGCAATATTCAAAAGGAGATGTCACTTGTGGGAGAAGAAGCTGCTGAAGGCACTGAATTACAAACGGTGACTTTATTTAAATTAATGAAGTCATTTGAAAAAGTAATGACCCGTTTACAAGAGCGTCAAAACAGACCGGTGCATACTGTTGTTAGATATAATTACACCATGGAAGGCAGCAGGGCTTATTTATTAGACATTGTAAGAGAAGGTAAAACGGTGGCATTTGAAAAAGTATTTGATATTTGCCAAGACAGGGTACACGCCTTATTTTTATTCTTATCCATACTTGAATTGGCTCAACAAAAATACATGAAGTTAATGGTGGGTGAAGGACGTAATAATTTCATCATTGAATGGAATGAAAATAGAGAAGAAGATTTAGAGCCCGGCCATGTAGATAATTTTGATTCTTACGAAACGCCTAATTTAGAATCTTTCAAAGAAGATCCGATTCAAGAAGAGGAAAGAAAAGAGGAAAACTTGGGAGACTTTGATCCTAGCTTAAACTAAAAAAGTTCAAACTTTATACCTCAGACATTATCTGCTTGCCTAGTAAGGCTTTCACGGCATCGGCAATAGCTAGCGCATCGTAATGACACTCATGGTATAATTCTTTCAAGCTACCATGTTCAACAATACTATCAGGAATACCTAGCATGGTAATCTTGCTATGGTAATTATGTTCATTCATAAATTCTAAAATGGCAGCGCCCATACCTCCCACAATGGTGGCATCTTCTACGGTGATAATTTTATCAAAATTTTGGAATACTTCATGTAATAAAGCTTCGTCCAAAGGTTTTACAAAACGAATATCATAATGCGCAGGGTCAATGCCTTCTTCTCTTAAATTTCTAATAGCTGTTTGCGCAAAATTTCCTGGATGTCCTAAAGATAAAATGGCAATCTCTTTTCCGTCTTTTAATTTTCTGCCTTTGCCAATGGTAATTTCTTCAAATGGTTTTTGCCAATCAATGGTAACACCTTCTCCTCTTGGATAACGAATTACAAAGGGAGACTGCATAGTAGGAAGTTGAGATGTGTACATTAAATTACGCAATTCAATTTCATTCATCGGCGCTGCAATAATCATATTAGGAATACATCTAAAAAAGGCGATATCATAACAACCATGATGTGTAGGTCCGTCTTCTCCTACTAGTCCTGCTCTGTCTAAACAAAATACAACAGGTAAATTTTGCAAGGCTACATCGTGAATGACTTGATCATAGGCTCTTTGCATAAAAGTAGAATAAATATTGCAAAATGCTTTTATGCCTTGTGTAGCTAAACCAGCACTTAGCGTAACTGCATGTTGTTCGCAAATACCTACGTCGAAAGCCCTGTCAGGCATGGCTTCCATCATAAATTTCAAAGAGGATCCACTTGGCATGGCAGGGGTAATACCCATAATAAGCGGATTCGTTTTAGCAAGCTCCACAATAGTATGACCAAATACATCTTGGTATTTAGGAGGCTGAGGTGTTTCAATTTTTTTCTTAATAATCTCACCCGTTAATTTGTCAAACAAACCTGGCGCATGCCATTTGGTTTGATCTTTTTCAGCAAGTGCATAGCCCTTGCCTTTTACGGTTAGAATATGTAAAATTTTAGGACCTGGTATTTCTCTTAAATCTTTTAAGGTATCGACAAGGTTAGAAATATTATGTCCATCAATAGGACCAAAATACCTTAATTGTAAGGCTTCAAATAAATTACTACTTTTTGAAACCACTCCTTTTAAACCTGCTTCTACTTTAGAAGCCATTTCGCGGGTAAATGTTTTACCAATAGGTAGCTTACCCATTAACTGCCAAAGCTCATCTCTAAATTTATTATAAGTAGGAGAAGTGCTAATGTCGGTTAAGTATTCTTTTAAGGCGCCCACATTTGGGTCGATACTCATACAGTTATCATTCAAAATAATAAGTACATCGCTATCAGCTACACCTGCATGGTTCATTGCTTCGAAGGCCATACCTGCTGTCATGGAGCCGTCCCCAATAATGGCCACCGATTTTCTATTTTCTTTTTTATACTTTGCAGCCATGGACATACCTAAGGCTGCAGATATAGAAGTTGAAGAGTGACCTACCCCAAAAGTATCGTATTCGCTTTCGCTTCTTTTAGGAAAACCACTTAAGCCATTGTATTTTCTATTGCTAATAAACTCGTCACGACGACCTGTTAAAATTTTATGTCCATAGGCCTGATGACCTACATCCCATACTAATTGATCATAAGGTGTATTGTATATATAATGTAGGGCTACGCTTAATTCAACCACCCCAAGGCTGGCTGCAAAGTGTCCTCCGTGAATGCTCACTACATCAATAATATACTGGCGTAGTTCATCACATACCTGATGTAATTTCTCTCTGGAAATATTTTTTAAATCTTCCGGAGAGTCAATAGTTTTTAATAATGGTCCAGCCTCAATATGCATCAGTTCTAATTAGAGTGTAAAAGTAAATTAATAACATAAATATACCGCAAAAGTTTAAAGGGAATTTAGGGCTTGCCGTACAGCCTAGAAATTGACCATTAGTCAATATAATAGGCCTAAAACCTAGTTTAAAGGGCTAAATTTGAATGAGATGAAAAAACAATCTTCTTTATATTGGATTTGTCAAATTGCAGGCTGGTTTAGCTATGGCCTAACTATTCTATTTTTTGCCTCTATTTTAGACAAAGAATTGAACCCCATTTTTTATCCAAGATTAGCCATTAACTTATCCATAGGCATTTTGTTAACCCATTTGTTAAGGGAGACCATGCACCGTTTTTCTTTACGTCCGCCCATGCCATCCAACCAATGGTGGAAATTAGTTTTATTATTATTTGTTTTTTCTATTATCAATAGTTTCTCTACAAGTTATTTAGCGGATATTTTAAAATTATATGAGCCAGGAAGAAATTTTTCTTTATCAAGAAGATTTTTATTTAGTATCATTTTTGATACGCCCATTTTTCTAGTATGGATGTCGGTCTATATATTATGGCATTATATTGAGTTTACTAATGCTGAAGAAATTAAGAAAGTAAGATTGGAAACCATGATTAAAGAATTGGAATTAAAAACTATTAAATCTCAAATTAATCCTCATTTTATATTTAACGCTTTAAATAGTATTAGGGCCTTGGTGGATGAAGACCCGCAAAGGGCAAGACAGGCCATCACAGAGCTTAGTAATATTTTAAGAAGTAGTATTCAAGTAGATAAAGTAGAAATTACAAGCTTGGAAAAAGAAATAGATATTGTTAAAGATTATTTAGCCTTGGAATACATTCGTTTTGCGGATAGATTAAAAGTGGTATATGAAGTAGAACCAAAAACTTTATCCCATCAAATTCCACCCATGATGTTACAAACCTTAGTGGAAAATGCCATCAAACATGGGCTAGGCAAGCAACCTGGCGATTGCACTATCAAAATTATTTCTACAGTAGAGAACGATAAATTGGTTTTAATTGTACAAAATACAGGTCTACTTCAACAAGCACAGAAGGATGGCTTTGGTTTACAAAGCACTCGAGAGAGATTAAATATTTTATATCGCGGCCAAGCTATTTTTGAAATATTTCAATGCGCGCCGAATCAAGTTACTGCCAAATTAGTAATACCCACTTTACATTAAATTATATTAAGACATGCCAATTAAAGCTATTATTGTTGATGATGAAAGATTAGCCAGAAATGAGTTAAAAAAATTACTAGAGCAACATCCAGAAATTCAAATTATTGATGAGGCTAGTAATGTAGATGAAGGGGTAGAGAAAATAGATTTAGCGCATCCGGACTTAATTTTTTTAGATATTCAAATGCCAGGTAAAACCGGTTTTGACTTACTTGCTGAATTAGAGAAATCGCCTAAGGTTATATTTACCACTGCTTATGATGAGTTTGCTTTAAAAGCATTTGAGGTAAATGCTTTGGATTATTTATTAAAACCTATCGATCCCAAGCGTTTAGCAGATGCCATACAAAAATTACAAGCTGAGATTGAATTAGAACGTGCAAGTTTATCGGGCAATACGCGTGGGCCTTTGTCACAGAGCGATCAGGTTTTTGTAAAAGACGGAGAAAAATGCTGGTTTGTTAAACTAGAAGATATTAGATTATTTGAAAGTGTAGGCAACTATGCCAAGGTATATTTTTCTACCAATAAGCCACTTATATTAAAGTCATTGAATGCTTTAGAAGACAGGTTAGATGCGCATGTGTTTTTTAGAGCCAATCGCAAGCATATTATTAACCTACAGTGGATTGAAAAAATAGAACCCTATTTTAATGGAGGCTTGTTAGTGGAGTTAAAAGGGGGAGAGAAGATTGAAATTAGCCGAAGACAAACGGTGAAGTTCAAAGAAATGATGAGTTTCTAGTAGTAATTAAGAATAGATTATTTATTCAAGCTATGAATAGCTTCGGCCATCGCCTTAATTAAGCTAGGGTCTTTTTCTACTGCATTTCCAATGACTATAATATCGGCACCTGCTTTGCAATTTTCTATGGCTTTTTCCGGCGTAGTAATACCACCACCAA
>JABMML010000124.1 GCA_013205585.1 Chitinophagaceae bacterium
GCGTCATCAGGGTGTGCAAATACAGCTACAACTCTAATTCTTTTATCTTGAGTTGTTTGTGCTTTTGTATTCAAATTGAAAACAAAAACGAATAATACCGTGGCAATTAAAAATTTTTTCATTGTAAATTTTTTATTTTATGAATTATAATACTGAATCTGATTGGGGCATTTTACGCATAGCTTTAATTTCAAATTCGCTAATTAAATATATAATAATTTAATAACATAATCAAGGAAAGTATTAATAGCAAGCGCATTGCGGCATTCCAGCGCTATAACTCCCAGCCCTTTCTATACTCTCTATAAAAATATTTATTCGCAGCGGCAATATTGGTAATTTTCATATTCTCGCTATCGTAATAAATACGCTTACCCGTTCTTAAAGCAACCGCTCCTAATAAAATAGTTTCTGTAATTGCATTTGCTTTTAAAAAGCTACCAGGCGATTCTTGTTTATTCATAAAGGCATCAACCCAAATATCATTAGGTGCTTCTCTTTTTTCAGCAGGCCTTGTTTTATCTTTCATATAGGCCACCATTTTTGCATTAGGAATAAGGGTTGGATTTTCACAATTAAATCCTGCTAATATTTTTCCTTTATCTCCCACAAACATCATTCCTTCCACAGGTAGTTCTGCATTTATATTTTCTACTTCATCTGGAATGGCTGGTCGCATTCCACCATCATACCAAAATAAATTAAAGGCAGGTAGTGTTTTTTGTGCAGGGAATTTAAATCTTACCATGGAGCTATATGGAAAGGCTACGTCATTTTTAATGCCTTGACTTACTTGATTCACTATTTCACGATTCGTGGTGCCGCAGGCCTCTGCACTTATAGGTGGCGTATCAATGCCAAGCGTTAAAAATAATGGCCATAAACTATAGTGTCCCATATCTGCAATAGTACCGCCGCCAAAATCATACCAACCTCTAAATGTCATATGGGTATAATCTAAATGATAAGCTCTATCTGGCACAGGCCCTAACCATAAATCCCAATTCATTCCATCAGGAATAGGCATGCTCTCTGTTGGATTTCTGGTGAACTGAGGCCATACAGGTCTGTTAGACCAATTATGTATTTCTTGTAAATTACCAATGACTCCATCTTCTAACATTTTTTTCAAGTTCTGATTCCCTTGAATATTTGAATACGCCATTAAATGGGTGCTTACGCCTGTCTTTCTTGCTGTATCAATAGTTAATTTTGCTTCATACATTCTGTTGGCAATAGGTTTATGTATCACCACATGCTTTCCTTTATTCATTGCAGCAATTGAAATAGTACCATGCAAATGATCGGGTGTCATTATTTTAACTGCATCAAAATCTTTTTCTTTGTCTAATAATTCTCTGAAGTCTTCATAGGAAGTGCAGGCCTTCTTTGTATTTGTTGCATTGGTTCTTGCATAATACCCATTCACCATTTCTTCTCCGACATCTCTTCCTCCTGGTATACCATTTAAGCTAGCACCCCAATTCTTATTACCAGTGGCCTCTCTCATTAAATTTCTAATTCCAGTGGTTGACCAGTCGCGATAATTGGTACTGAACTTATTAGGATCACAAACTGAAACAATTTGCACTTTGGGATTTTTAAGTAAGTCGATTAATTCACGAATACCCTGCGTGCCGCAACCTATATAAGCCATTGTAAGCTTGTCACTTGGCGCAATATAACCTTTGCCACCTAGCACATGCCTAGGCACAATGGTGGCCGCAATGGAAGCTGCTACAGTAGTACCGATAAACTTTCTACGATTTAATTTCTTAGCCATGATAGTTTCATTTAAAGTGAATAAATAATAAAGAAGACTGCAAAGAAAAAAGAGAGGCCCTCTTTAAAATTAGATAAAATATCTTACCTTTTAGTCATCATTTATAAACAACAATTTTATGAACAGAAGAAAATTTATAGAAAATAACACGGCTAGTTTAGCTGCTATAGGTATCCTTTCTCATTTACCTAACTCTTTATTTGCCATGCCTAATTACAAGGGAATCAAGATCCCTATTGGTTATCAGTCATATGTGCTTCGTGATGAAATCAATAAAGATATCGTAGGTACTTTAAAAAAGACTTTTGAGATGGGCTATCAGCATGTTGAAATGTGTTCACCCTTTGGCTATGCACCTGATACTTTTGGAGCGCTTGCAAAATACAGTGGAAAAGAATTGAAAAATATTGTAAATGATTCAGGCCTAGCTTGTTATAGTGCGCACTTTACTTGGAATGAATTAGATAAGCATTTAGATGCGCGTATCGCATTTGCACATGAAATGGGCTTGAAGCATATGGTATGTTCTGGAGGATTGTATGGAAAAACAATGGATGAATTAAAGAAGCAATGTGATACCTTAAATAAAATTGGTGAAAAAATTACTAGCGCTGGTTTAGTAGCTGGTTATCATAATCACAATGGAGAGTTTGAGCAGAAAAAAGACGGCAGACCCGATTATGATATTATTTTAGAACAACTAGACCCTACCTATGTTAAAATGCAATTCCAAGTAGCAGCTATACAAGTAGGCTATAAGGCTGCCGATTATTTCCGTAAATTCCCTGGTCGTTTTATATCTGCACATTTACAAGACTATTCAACCAATGATCACAACAAACAAATCATATTAGGTGAAAAAGGATTGGTTGATTGGAAAGACTTTTTTGAAGCAGCTAAAGTAGGCGGTTTAAAATGGGTATATGTAGAGATGGAATCTGACCCAGGTACTTTGGAAGGTAGTGCGAAGTATTTAAAAACGATTTAGAAATTCTGGGAGAATAAAGTTTACTTGGTCAAATCTAAGCTTATTTAAAAAATAATAATAAGATAAAAAATTATTATAA
>JABMML010000125.1 GCA_013205585.1 Chitinophagaceae bacterium
ATAATAAGGACCCTATTAAAAACCATAGCATTTCTTTTTTAATTCTATCTGCAAGTATAGTTCTAATATAAGGCAGGCCACTAATATGCACAGCTAAACTTGACTTAGAGGCAAAGCCATCCAACTTCGATTGTAAATTTTTAATAATAGCCGACCTAGCGCCACTATTAATGGAATCAGGTAAAAAACTAATAGCCATTATATAAGCATGGCTATTTGGGTTGTACATTAAATTTTTATAAAAAGGTAGGCTCTCTAAAACAACTCTATCTGCGGCTAAAGCGCTGTCTGATGTATAGGGCGCGTTAAAAATTTTATGTGTTAAGAATTTACTAGCAGCACTATCTTTAACAATGGTATAGGCACTAGGCACACTCACTACCTCTGTTACACCCGGTATGGTTTTAATAGCTTTTTGTAGGTCGGCTACTTGGTTAAATATATTTGTAGTAAAAAAAGAATCGGTCTGAAAACCCACTACCATCGTAGTGTTATCGACGCCAAATTTTTTTACAAAATCTTGATAGATTACAAATTTAGGATTGTCCTCAGGAATTGCTTTAGTAAATTCATAACTTAGCTTTACTTGTATCGCAAAATAGCCCATCACTAAAGTGCTTAGTGCTAAAAAAGCTAAAGCCGATACTTTATATTTTACAATACTTTTACCTAATTGAAGCCAAGTCATAGTATATTTTTTAAATTAGTTCACCCATAAAAATGCAGCTAATTGCGTGCCTAGTCCAATGATAAAACCCACTACTAGCTCTTTATTCGTGTGATCACTCACTATCATTCTGGCGCTCCATACTATCGCAGCTATTGCAACAGATGCCACCACCCATGGCAAATTATGAATAGGATAAGTAAAGCTTACGAGTACGACCGCCGTTAATAAACCACTTACCCCCATTGTATGCAAACTCACTTTTATAAAATGATTCACAGTAAGCCCAATGGCACTGGAAATAAAAATACCAAAGTAAAAATATTTTAAAGCCAAGGGTTGGTCTGTAAAATTTCTACTTAAATAATACATCCACCAATAAAAAAACATCACAATCACATAAGGAATGATTCTATCTTTCTGTGTTTTTAAGAAAATACTGTCGCTAAATTTTAATCTCCACAATAAAAAAACGGCAAATGCTGGAAAAAAAGCCGTTAACCAAAATACACTAAATAATTTTAATTTTAATTGCCAATCGGTAATACTGGCAAACTCAAAAGGCACGACTTGCATTAAATAAAGAAAAAAATAAGTAGGAATAAATAAGGGGTGTAATATATAAGACACTAAATGAGCTAATAATTTTAAGAACTTCGGTGGTTGATTTTCCATTAGTCGGTTTTTTTACTACAATTCTTTACGCAATCGAGCAACGGGTACATTTAATTGTTCTCTATATTTAGCAACGGTTCTTCTAGCAATATTATAGCCTTTTTCTTGTAACTGCTCTGTTAACTCGTCATCACTAAAAGGCTTATGCTTGTCTTCCGACTCCAAGAGCTCTTCTAAGATGGCTTTTACTTCCTTGGTACTTACTTCCTCTCCAGAATCGGTGGTTAAAGATTCACTGAAAAAATATTTTAATAAGAAAGTGCCAAATTCCGTTTGTACATACTTACTATTAGCCACCCTACTTACTGTAGAAACATCTAAAGAAGTTTTTTCTGCTATGTCTTTTAAAATCATCGGCTTTAACTTAGTGGTATCGCCCGTCATAAAAAATGCTTCCTGATATACCAAAATAGATTTCATGGTATGCAATAAGGTTTGCTGTCTTTGTTGTATCATTTCAATAAACCATTTAGCCGAATCAATTTTTTGTTTGATAAAAAATACAGCTTCCTTCTGCGATTTATCTTGCTTATTGCTTCGCTCATATTCCTTTAGCATTAATTTATAGTCATCACTAATGACTAGCGGTGGTGCATTGCGACTATTTAATGTTAATTCTAAGTTGCCATTATTAATAAGCACGGTAAAATCTGGAATAATATATTTATCGGCCTCGCTCATATGCCCATCCTCA
>JABMML010000126.1 GCA_013205585.1 Chitinophagaceae bacterium
ATCTTTTATTTGGTCATTAGGCTTTTTAGTTCAAAGGCTATTTTTGCACAAACTCTTGGGTCTAAACCTTTTGCAGCTATGCCTTTTCGATTTATTGGCCCTGATGGCAATAGGACTATTGCGGTGGTGGGAGAACCAGGTAATCCAATGGTATCTTATGTGGGGGCAGCTTCCGGAGGTATTTGGAAAACCACCGATGGCGGTGTGCATTGGAAACCGATTTTCGATAATATGGATAATTCTTCTATAGGTGCATTAGCCATTTCAAAATCAGATCCTCAACAAGTTTGGGCTGGTACAGGTGAAACATTTGTGATTCGTCCAGCACATGCCAATGGCAATGGAATTTATAAGTCAAGTGACGGAGGCAAAACATGGGAGAATAAAGGACTCAAAGAAACTGTTTTAATTAGTAAAGTCATCGTTGATCCGACGGATACGAATACTATTTACGTAGCGGCCATGGGTCATATGCATGGGCCACAAGAAGAAAGAGGTGTGTATAAAACAGTAGATGGTGGAAATCATTGGGAGCGCATTTTATTTGTAGATGCGAATACAGGTTGTAGCGATTTATCTTTAAATGAAAAAGATCCTAATAATTTAGTGGCTGCCATGTGGCAAGTAAATCTTACCACTTGGAATTTAAATAGCGGCGGCCCAGGTAGTGGATTTTATAAAACAATCGATGGAGGTAAAACTTGGCAAGTAATGAATAATGGATTACCAGGCGGCAGCGCTCATCCTATTGGTAAAACATCTATTGACATTGCACAGAGTAATCCTAAAACCATTTATGCATTAGTAGAAGATAAATCCCCTGGCTTATATAAATCAATTGATGGAGGAGCGCATTGGAAATTGATGTATGAAAATCATTCAATGGCACAACGTGCCCCTTACTATACAAGAGTTCGTGTATCCACGCAAGATGAAAAGAAATTGTATACTATTTGTGTTACCATCATGGAGTCAAAAGACGGCGGCATTAGTTTCAATGGTAATGGAACTTATGAGCCAGGAGGCGATAACCATGATGTTTGGTTTGATCCTACCAACGCAGAACGTATAATGGTAGCACATGATGGTTGTCTGAATATGAGCTTTAATGGAGGTAAAACCTGGAACAATATTAATTTACCTATTGCACAAATGTATCATGTAGCAGTAGATAATATGGTTCCTTATCATGTAATGGGAAATAGACAAGACGGTTATAGTTATAGAACAGCAGCAATTAGCATGCAAGGTTCCATTCCTTTAGGGTTATGGGAAGGAGTAGGTGGTTGTGAAAGTGGATTTGCACAACCCGATCCTTTTGATAATAATATTATTTGGTCTGGATGTTATGATGGAGGATTAGATGTGACCGATGTTAGAACAGGCTATTCACATGATGTGCGCCCTTGGCCAGCAGCAGGCTATGGCTGGACTCCAGCAGATATGAAATATCGTTGGCATTGGAATTTTCCGATGGCATTATCTAAACATCAAAAAGGGGTAGTGTATGTTGGAAGTCAATTTGTACATAAAACTTCGAACAAGGGAATGTCTTGGAATATTATTAGCCCAGACTTAACCACCAATGATAAAACCCATCAGCAAAATTCTGGTGGTATTAATTCAGACAACCTTATGACATTTGATGGCTCTACATTATATGTAATTGTAGAGTCCCCTTTAACAAAAGGTGTTTTATGGACAGGTAGTAATGATGGACAAGTACAAGTCACTACCAATGATGGAAAAACATGGACCAATGTAACAGCGAATATAAAAGGAATTGCACCATGGGGAACCATTCGAAGTATTGATGCTTCCAATTTTGAAACGGGGACTGCTTATATAAGTATTACCTATCAACAATTAGGTGATTTTAAACCCTATATTTTTAAAACAACTAATTATGGTAAATCCTGGAAAGAAATAGGAACGGGTATCCCGGCTGGTAATAGTTCATTTGTACATAGCATTAAAGAAGATCCAGTTCAAAAAGGTTTGCTCTATGCGGGAACAGATAATGGTTTATATATTAGTCCAGATGATGGTAATACTTGGGTACATTTAAAAAATAATTTACCTCCCTCTCCAGTTTATTATATAGCTATTCAAAAAAACTTTCGCGATTTAGTC
>JABMML010000127.1 GCA_013205585.1 Chitinophagaceae bacterium
AATTTTTATATTTTTCCATTCAACCTTTATACCGCCACCACCTTGGATTTGTAAAGCTATTTTGCCATCTACTTCACCTATAGCTGCATCGTTTAAATAAATCATTTGCTTACCATTCACCCAAGTAGTTACTTCAGTGCCAACAACCTTAACTTTCATGCTATTCCAACTGTTCATTTTAACATTATCAATTTCTACAGGCGGCTTTATCAACCATTCTCTTTTATAAGACTCATAAATACCCCCTGAAAAACTACCAGGAGGGGCAATTTCCGACTGCATACCTGATATTTTATTACCAATAATATCAGAATGAAAGAATACACCCGCTAATCCTTTAGATACTAGTTTAAACATTAAGTTTAGCTCAAAATCTTTGAATTTTTCTGTAGTAGCTAAATAACCGTAGTCCTTGTCTGGACCATTTTCACATACAATATTTTTATTTTCAACATACCATTTTTCAGTACCAAATATTTCCCATCCAGATAAATCTTTACCATTGAAAAGATTAATTGGTTCTTTCATTTGAGAATAGCTAAAAACCGGAAATAGAAGTAACAATAGAAATTTCATAAATATATGTTTACATTAAAAAATAGATTGAATTGAATATATAGTAAATAAATTACTTAATCCTGCCTTTAGCAGCTTTTTAACAATGTTTTACAACTATTATATAGTAAGTTTTTTATTTCGTCCAATTTACTTTTAGCGTTTTTACATCTCTTGAATTTGGCCCTAACATTACATTAAAATCTCCCGACTCCCAGTCATACTTTAAATCGGTGTTATAGAATTTCAATAGCTCAGGCGTAATTTCAAAACTAATCTTCTTAGACTCCCCTGCTGCTAGCTCAATTTTTTGAAAACCTTTTAATTCTTGAACGGGTCTTGTAGCAGAACCTACTATATCACGAATATATAATTGTACTACTTCTTTCCCTGTTACAGCGCCTGTATTTTTAAGAGTCACTGTGGCCATTAATTTTTGATTTCCTTTTAACTGAGTTGCAGACAAAGCGAAATCGCTGTACTCAAAATTTGTATAACTTAATCCATAACCAAAAGGGTACAATGGCTCATTGCTTACATCTATATAATTAGATTGAAACTTCGAAAACCATTTGCTTAAAGGACGACCTGTATTTTTATGATTATAATACAAAGGTATTTGACCTACATTCTGAGGGAAACTCATCGTTAACTTACCCGATGGATTTACCTTGCCTAATAAGGCATCTGCAATAGCATCACCTGCCTCTGAGCCTGCAAACCATACATCTAAGATAGCTGGCACATTGGCGTCTTCCCAACTTAGGGTTAAAGGACGACCATTGAATAATACTAGCACCACTGGCTTACCAGTAGCTATTAAAGCCTTTAAGAGTTTTTGTTGTGCAGTAGATAAATCTAAATTAGTCATTGATGCACTCTCCCCAGTACTCTCTGCACCTTCACCTAAAGCAGCTACGATTACATCTGCATTGGCAGTCACCGCAAGCGCTTCTTCTAATAATTGTTCAGGTATACGGCCATCTCTTGGAATATCTTTTCCAAACATAGTTAGTCTTTTCTCCAATTCCCAATCATCTTCTAAGTTAGAGCCCTTTGCATAATTTACTTTACCATTCGCACCTACGGCATCTGTTAATCCCTTCAATAAAGTAATTGATTTTGTGTTATCGGCACCCACACTCCAAGTACCTGTCATATTTTCTTTGGCATTGGCTAAAGGACCAACAAGCGCAATGGTTTTTCCTTTGGCAATAGGTAAAATATTATTATTATTTTTTAATAAGACAAAACTTTGTGAAGCAATGGTTCTAGCTTCTGCTCTATTGGCTGCATTAAATACTTCAGCAGCCGATCTTTTCTCATCACAGTATTTATAAGGGTCTTCAAATAAACCTAATTGATATTTAGCAATTAAAATACGCTCGGTAGCTTTATCAATTTGTGCCTGTGTTATTTTTCCTTCTTTTAAAGAAATACCAATTGAATTTAAAAAGCCTTCTCCCACCATGTCCATATCTACTCCTGCTTGTAATGCTTTTTCATTGACAGTTTTAAAATCGCCAAATCCATGATTCACCATTTCAGGAATACCCGTGTAATCTGAAACTACAAAGCCATTAAACTTCCACTGCTTACGAAGCACATCATCTACTAACCATTTATTGCCTGAAGCGGGTACGCCATCAATTTCATTAAAGGATACCATCACAGAACCCACCCCTGCATCAACTGCTGCTTTATAAGGAGGGAAATACTCATTATACATTCTTACACGACTCATATCGGTGGTATTATAATCTCTACCTCCTTCGGCAGCTCCATATAATGCATAATGCTTTACACAAGACATAATGGTATTATTCAATGATAAGTCGTCACCTTGATAACCATGTATCATGGCTTTAGCAATAGCTGAACTTAAAAAAGCATCTTCACCATTGCCTTCTGAAGTTCTTCCCCAACGAGGGTCTCTAGTTAAATCTACCATCGGAGAGAAAGTCCACATAATTCCATCTGAACTAGCTTCATTAGCCGCAATGCGGGCCGATCTTTCAATTAAAGGCATATCCCAGGTAGATGACATACCTATAGGAATAGGAAAAATAGTTTTATAGCCGTGAATGACATCCATTCCAAATAATAAAGGAATATGTAATCTTGTATTTTTTACAGCATACTCTTGTAACTCTTTAATTTTTGTTACAGAACGAATATTAAATACGCCCCCTACTTTACCCTCTTTAACTCTTTGCGCAATATCAGAACTACTCACAGCACCTGTTACAAAATCACTAGAAGCAGGCAGGTTTAACTGTCCTAACTTTTCTTCCAAAGTCATTTTAGCGAGTAATTTATTGACAAAAGAATGCATAGCAGCATCCTTATTCGCTTGAGCAAAACTTACAATACTTAACAGTAGCGTAGTGAACAATAAAATTCCTTTTTTCATAGAATGGTTTGATGTATTGTAGTTTAATTTTTGCATTTATTTAATTTATATTTCCATTTTCTTTAGCGCTTCTACTGCATAATTAGCAGCTCTTGCTGTAATGGCCATAAATGTAAGGGAAGGATTTTGAGTACCAGTGCTTACCATACAAGCACCATCTGTAACAAAAACATTTTTACATAAATGCATTTGATTGTGTTCATTTAATAAAGAAGTAGCAGGATCTTTTCCCATTCTTACCCCACCCATTTCGTGAATATCTAAACCAGGCGCTTGTTTCGTGTCATTAGAAACTATATTCTTACAACCTGCTGCATCCAACATTTCAGAGCCTGTTTGTATAAAATCTTTCATAGATAAAACATCATTCTCATCATAATCAACTGATGTAATTAATTGAGGTATGCCCCATTTATCTTTCTGATCGGTGCTTAATCTTACATGATTGGTTTTCTTAGGAATGGTTTCTCCTTGCATCATCATAGATACATACCAATTACCTGGTTCAGTAATAGCGTCTTTAAACTCACCACCCACGCCTTCTGCATGGGCACGACCCCTACTTGCACCAAAGAAAGTCATATAGCCTCTTTGAAATTGCATTTCTTGTTTATGTACATTTCTAAAATTAGGCATCATGGGTTGTGTGGGACGACGACCATAATGGTATTCATCCATGGGTCCATCAATGGAGGCCGATAGTTTTCCTCTATAATTATGAAAGGCTACATATTTTCCCAATAAACCATTGTCATTGCCTAAGCCATTCGGAAAACGCTTTGAAGTAGAATTTAATAAAATTAAATTGGTATTTAAAGTTGCTGCATTTAAGAAAATTATTTTAGCATAATATTCTGTCATCTTATTGGAAACGCTATCAATGACTCTTACCCCAGTGGCTTTCTGTTTAGCTTCATCATATATAATAGAATGCACCACTGAATTGGTTTGCAGGGTCAAATTACCTGTTTTCTGTGCCCAAGGTATGGTAGAGGCATTAGAGCTAAAATAGCCTCCGAATGGACAGCCTCTTTCACATAAGGTACGCGCTTGACATTGCTGACGACCTTGCTCAATATGTATAGGTTTAGGCACTGTTAAATGTGCGCATCTTCCTTGCACTACATTACGGTCCTTAAATTTATTCATGATACTTGACTGCATGCCTTTTTCAACCCCATTCATTTCCCAGGCAGGCAAGAATTCACTATCAGGTAAAGTTTCTAGTTTGTCATAGTTACCACTTATACCTGCAAATAATTCTACATGACTATACCAAGGCGCTAATTCATCATAAGTAATTGGCCAGTCTCCAAAACCATCTCTAGCGGGTCCTTCAAAATCATATTTACTCCACCTTTGTGTTTGACGTGCCCATAATAAACTCTTACCTCCTACTTGATACCCTCTAATCCAATCATAAGGTTTTTCTTGTACATAAGGGTGCTCATTGTCTTTCACAAAAAAATGAGCAGAGGTTTCATTGTAAGCATAACATCTATCTACAATAGGATTATCTTTTACAAGCTCAATGGTCTTTCTTCCTCTATGTGGAAATTCCCAAGGATGTTTAGTAGCCGTTGGATAATCTTTTAAATGCACTACATCACGGCCTCGTTCTAGCACTAATGTTTTTAAACCTTTTTCACAAAGTTCTTTAGCAGCCCAACCTCCACTAATTCCTGAGCCAATCACAATGGCATCGTAAGTTTGATTTGTTATAGACATTGTTTGATTATAATTTTATGACTTTATATTTTATTCCTTTTCAATTGTTTATTCTAATAATTTTTTGACCACCAAGGCCCCTACTTTCTTTCCTTGTTCATTACCCACATTTACACTTAAGGTATAATGAATTCCTCCGTATACTCTACTAATAGAAGCTTCGGATGCAGCAGCTTGGAAAGAACTGAATTTTCTTTTCAATCCTATATACTTATAATCACTTGAGTCTTCGAAAGCAAAATTTTCTCCGTATAATTTAGTAAGCACAGTGGCTGCCGATGCAGTAATGGTACTATGTCCACTTGTATATTCTGGAAAAGGTGGGGTTTGTAATAATGGCGCCCAATTTTTATCCAACAATTCATTTATTACATTAACAGGTCTTACATAACTACTTCTGTATTTTTCATCCCAACAAGAAATAAAACCATCATACAATGCCACAGCTGTCAAAGCAAAAGATTGAGCCGATTTTACAGCATCTGCATTGGCTTGTTTAACCACCTGCGCTGTAATACCTATCCAATGTCCACCTGGTGTAATTTTTTTATTACCAAACATCATATGACCTGCATGCTCAATCACAAAAGGGTTATCATCCCAATACTTGGCAATTAATTTTTGTTCTTCTGTTAAATTTTTATTGATATCATACACTTCTTTCATCATAGCATAAAAAGTAGTACCTGGTTTTGTCTCATATTTAGGAGGTCTATTAGGCATAAACTGTGAAGCAGAATCTAGTACCATGGGCTTCATGGTATTCCAACACCATTCTACACCGTCTAAATAGTCGGGAGGCGTTGGGCGCCATTTACCTGGCTCATTACTGCCTAAGTATTTTTGTTTTCCTCTTGAAATAGCATAGCCATCTGTTTTAGCCCTGGCTAGAATAACAGCAGCCACGGTATCTCCAAAAGCGATTGAATTATTATAAGTGGCTTCATCTAAATTGGCTTTGTAATTATTATACACCGACTGCTCATATTTTGTTAATGAATCGATGGAGAATACTTTTACATTGCGCGTTACTTTAAAAAAAGCCTTGGTAGCTGCTAATGAAAAATTATAATTTTTTCCTTTTTCAGGCACTGGCATTTTACCAAATCCATTTAATTTTTCTGCAATGGAGCTTGTCCCCTCTTTGGCAAAACGAATAGCTTCATAAGAAGCTAAAGAAGAGTACACATAAATACGACTAGCCACTGGCGGCGAAAATACATCATATATAATTACCTGTGTTAATTGATCTTCGTTGTTAATAAGCAAGTCTACTTCATTTAAAAGGGCGGGCTTATTTTGAGAACAGGATACAAGAAAAAAGGCCATTAATAGTAGACTGCAAACTGCGTTAAAAATCTTTTTCATTTTACTTTAATTATTGTTTTTTCTAGTTTGCCCCTTTTGGTCTATGATTGTTATCCCTTTTACTTTTTCATTATAACTTATAAATCGAGCCGATTGTGATAAAAATGAATTCCCATAATAAAACTCTTCTTTTCTTTTTTTGCCATTCGCATATTCAATAATAGCGCTTGCATCGTTGGGCTGAACTGGCAATAATAATGTTGGCTTTTTCAATGTATATATTTGCAAAGGCCCTCTATTTTGAGAAGCTGCCATTAGATACTGGCCTTTAGCCCCTCTTATTTTTACAAGCGCCTTTCCATTACCAGGAATAAATATGCCGCTTTCTAGAATACTTAATGGAGCAAACTGCCCTTTCCCATTACCCTTTAATAATAGACCATTTAAGGCGTCATATCTACCCACTGAAACCTCTGTACCATAATCATTACCATTAATAAGTAAATCCAAACTGCCATCACCAT
>JABMML010000128.1 GCA_013205585.1 Chitinophagaceae bacterium
AATGGCTTTCTTTTGTTAAGTAAAGAAGATACATAGCCTTTGCTTCCGACTTTGCCTACAAGATCCTTATTCTTCAATCCTAACTCATCCATCTTAAATTTAATAGCATCAATAGGATCAGGTAATGGAATAGGATAGTTAGCATCCTCATACTGTTTAATTAATAGAAGTGCTACTTGAAGCTTTTCGCCTTGAGGGGTATTAGATTTAACCTTATTATTAAACTGAACATCTACCCAATCAAGGTATTGCTCATACTGTTTTTTATTCTTAATAATTTTCAATTCCATAATACTTATTTTTTATATTGTATAGTTGCTACATCAATTTTATCATACTCACTGTGTGTTCCAAACCATTTGATCTGTATCGCCTTAAACTCAAACACAACCCTTACTACTAGTCTATATTTATTCCCCATGATATTAAATACAACTCTATCATCACGCACTAAACTTACATTTCCATATACCTTTTTAAGCTCATTAAAACTTTTAAAATCCGATATTACTAATTCATGATACCATTCAAATAAAGCAACTCTTGCCATAGGGTATTTTTTGGCATATGCTAGTAGCGTTCTTCGGGTGATAATATTAAACACTTTGTAAAGATAATAAGTTTACTAATAGAAAACTTTCTAAGTTCAATCTATTTTGAAAAAGCTGCAACTTTGGTGCGTAAGGGGAGCACAAATGATAAAAAGGTTACACTTTTATAGTGTAACCTTTTTTATTATCTCTAAATAATTTTACACAATGAAAAGTAAAAATCGAGCAAATTCTGGAAATGGTATCGCTATTGGTTCGGCCATTGGGTTGGCATTGGGTTATGCCTTTGCTTATAACTCATCTAATACAATGCAATATATTGCTATGGGTTTAGCAGTAGGGGCTGGCATTGGTGCAATTATCGATTTTTTGAACAGGCCTAAATAGATTACCCTTCAATTTCCTGATAGTCACATACTCAATCATCGCATTATAGTTGCATCTTTCGTCGAAAAGGGGAGCAAGAGTGCTCAAGGCGACAGAAATGTCGCCTTTTTTATTGCCTATCAGTGAGTTAGGGTTTTCTTGTCAGCGTATAAATACGCTGATTTCTATTCATTTTCCTTCAGATATTTATTTTCAATAAAGTAGTTGAAATATTTCATTAAAGTTCCATTTTAAGTTAACTTTGTAAACGAAGGATTCTATGAATCAAGTTAGAGAGCTGGTTTTTTATAGACAACATTTTCATGAATTTTTTGATAAGCAGTCTGAGAAAGCTAAAGAAAAAATTGATTACATTTTATTCTTACTAACTCATATCGATAAAGTTCCTGAGAAGTTTTTAAAACATATAGAAGGACAGAAAGGATTATATGAAATAAGAGTTGAACATGGCAATAATATTTTTAGAATATTCTGTTGTTTTGATAAAGGGAAAATAGTTATTTTATTTAATGGTTATCAAAAGAAATCAAATAAAACATCATCACAAGAAATAGAGTTGGCGAATAAATTAATGAAGGAATATTTTAGTACAACTAAATAAATATATAATGGCAAAGAAAGAAATTAGTATTACAAATTTTAATGAGCATTTAACCGAAAGATACGGTGCAAGAGGATCCGAGAAGAGAACTGAGTTTGAAATAAAGGCTAAAGCATTTCTTATTGGAGAGTTAATAAAAGAAGAAAGAAAAAATGCAAAAATGACGCAGGAGCAATTAGCGGATAAGATTGGCGCCAAAAAAAGTTTTATCTCTAGAATAGAAAATGGAAAAACGGATATTCAACTTTCTACTTTATACAGACTGCTTGAATTTGGACTAGGTAAAACTGTTGAGGTTTCTGTTAACTAAACCTACCTAAACTTGAGGTCGCAATTTGCGACTTCAAGTTGCAACTTTGGTGCGTAAGGGGAGCAGAAAATCAGAAGTCCCGTCAAGAGCAATCGAGACGGGACTTTTTTATTGGTTAGCAGTTAGTTGGGTTTTCTTGTCAGCGTATTTATACGCTGATTTTGTGTAATTAAATTTTTGATATTTGATCTGGCTCATGGATTATGATAATATGTACATATATTTGTACATAAATATGTAATTATGTTATCTACTACACTTTCAGATTTTCGTAAAGAAACCAAGCAATACCTTGACAAGGTCACCAATGAGCATGAAACCTTAATTATTAATAGAGGTAAAGACATTGGTGTTGTAATTATTTCTTTAGAGGAATACAATTCCTTAAATGCAACATTACACGAGATGTCCTCTAAGAAAAATATGGAAGTGCTAGATGCATCCATAAAGCAATTTAAGGACGGCAAAAAGAGAGAACGTAAATTAATAGAATAAATGTAAATTTCATTATGAAGGTTAAAGTAAAAAAATTAGCATTCCTACCTATTTAGCAGGAGGCATTAATAAAGACAATATTAGAAAGGCCATTGATCATGTGCAAGCTTTTGTCATTACCTAATTCATTAATCTCCTAATAGTTACATACTCAATCATCTATAATAGCTGCATCCATAAATTAATTTAAGCAGGGTAAAACCATAGCTTAGACCGAACCTGCGAATTCAAATACAGGAAATGGTCGATGGGGAGACTAAAAATTAAAATTGCCTCAGATGCAAAAACTTTATAACTTGTAATGACTAAATTAGATCAATTAATAAATCATGGCATCTTATATTTAATTTTTAACGAAAAACTTATTTATGAAAAAAACTATTTTCTTTTTATCGTTTTTACTTATTGGATTGTCTACTTCTGCACAAGGCCCGAAAGTATTGGTAGTTACCGCACATCCAGACGATGAGAGTTCCATTTCTGTTGCAATGTTTAAAATAACCAAAGAATTGAAAGGTACTGTTGATATGGCTGTAATGACTGATGGTGCTGGGGGTTTTGCGGATGCACAACTAGGCGCAATTTATTATGGCATACCCTTGACCGATTCCATTGTAGCTAGAACCCATATTGCTATTATTAGAAAACAAGAAATAATAAATGTTGCTAAAATACTTGGGGTAAGAAATATTTATTTTATGGAACAACCAGACGACCTTTATTCTACTAATTATGAGACTTATTTATATGGTAAAAATTGGGATATTAGTTACATTGAAAAAAGATTAGACAAATTACTTGCAGAAAGAGAGTATGATTTTATTATTACTATGTCTCCAAGAACAGGACAACATGGTCACCATATTACTTCTGTTATCATGGGCCTAAGAGCAGTTGAGCGTTATAAAGGCAGTAACAAGCCAATTATTATTGCAGGAGCCTCTAAGATGAATGGTAATGCCGACCCTGTTTTGACAGGAATACCAGGCATTGACATAAGTAAAATTAATACGAATGTTCCTCCATTTAGATTAAATAGGGCCTATAGATTTGCTGAAAACGATAAATTAAGCTACAAGATTGTAGCAGACTGGGTAATTGCAGAATATAAATCACAAGGATCTATTCAAGAAAATGCCATGCATAAAACCGATGAAGAACTATACTTTTACTATGACATAAATCCTTTAAACGGTACAGAAAAAGTAAAGAAATTATTTGAAGACCTAAGCAAGAGTGGTTTTCTCCCAGCACCCAAAAAATAAGTAAGCTAGACAATTTTAGAATGCTATATTTAAATTAATAAATTCTACCTATGAAAAACGACAGTTTAAATTCAAGAAGAAAATTTCTACAACAAATTGGCGTAACTAGTTTTTTAGCAGCCGCTTCGCCCCTTTCTTCTTTGGCAGCATCTGCGCATGCGGAAGAACGTATGCTAATATATAATAGAAAAATTTCATCAAACGATACGATACGAATTGGCGTTATAGGATATGGCATACAAGGCCACAACGATTTAAAAACAGCACTCAAAGTACCTGGTGTTGAATTAGCAGGTATTTGTGATCTATATACTGGAAGGTTAGAAAATGCAAGAGAAGAATTTGGAAAAGAATTGTATACCACTATTAATTATAAGGATTTACTAGACAAAAAAGATATTGACGCCGTATTAATTTGCACAACTGATGTTTGGCATGCACGTATTACAATAGACGCCTTAGCAAAAGGTAAGCATGTGTATTGTGAAAAACCAATGGTTTATAAAATTAGCGAAGGTTAT
>JABMML010000012.1 GCA_013205585.1 Chitinophagaceae bacterium
AATAAGAGGTAGTGTTAATTTTTTTTCTTTAATATCATTACCGGTAGGTTTGCCAATTTTGGCTTCTCCGTAATCGAATAAGTCGTCTTTAATTTGAAAGGCCATTCCTACATTTTCGCCAAACTCGTGCATTTTTTGAATAGTTTCATCATTCTCTGTAACAGAGCTTGTTCCAGCTGCGCAACTAGAGGCAAGTAATGAGGCCGTCTTGCCATTTATGATTTCATAATAAACCGATTCGTCAAAATTCAGGTTTCTTGTTTTTTCTATTTGCAGTAATTCTCCTTCACTCATTTTTTTTACTGCATTCGATAAAATAGTGAGTATGGTAAAATCCTTGTTTTCAAGAGATAATAATAAACCCTTAGATAATAAATAGTCGCCTACTAATACCGCAATTTTATTTTTCCATAATGCATTGATAGAAAACATGCCTCTTCTTTCTAAGGCGTCGTCTACCACATCATCGTGTACTAAAGTGGCAGTATGTAATAATTCTACTAAGGAAGCGGCTCTATAAGAGGCATCGTTAATTTCTCCATGTAATTTAGCAGACAATAAAACAAACATAGGACGCATCTGCTTCCCTTTTCGCTTTACAATATACTGCATGATGCGGTCTAGCAAGGACACTCTGCTTTTTACGGCTTCTTTGAAATGTTCTTCAAAGAGATCCAGTTCTTTTGCTATTACTTTTTTTGCTAGTTCCATGGTTACCTGCAATTTAATTGAATTTAGTGATTGAGCATATTAAAATGCAAATCGCCAAAATTTTGTAAGGAACTTAATTTTAAATCGGCTAGGCCCCAATGCGGTAACTTACTATGTTCTGCCGATGGAACCACCACGCAGGTCATTCTTGCTGCTTTTGCTGCTGTCATTCCATATACAGAGTCTTCAAAACATATACAAGCTAAAGGAGAGACATGCATGGCTGCTGCGCAATCTAAGTATACTTGAGGATGAGGTTTGGCATAAGGAAGATTTTGTGCCGAACAACTTGCATGAATATAACTTCTTATACCTAATTTATCTTTTACCCATTCTATTAATTCAACAGGAGAAGAAGTAGCTAAACCAATTTTAAAATCTCTTTTTAAGAAAAATTGAAAAATATGTTCTACGCCTGGCATTAAGGTGGCACCTTTATCAATTAAGCTTAAAGCAAGATTCATAATTTTTTCTTCTACTCTATCAAATTCAGTAGAAGGTATTTTATTTTGTATTAACCAATGCGTTACAAATTCTTTAGAACGAAGGCCGGTGGTTATCGCATATTGCTCGTCTGTAAGTATAATGCCATATTGTCTAAAAATTTCAGCAGCGGCTTGGTTCCATAAGGGCTCACTATTTATTAATAAGCCATCAATATCAAAAATTACAGCAGATTTTTCCATCGCCTAAAGGTACTAATTGTTGTTTAAACAGAGATATACGAGTTAAATTATTGTATTATCTTGCAGTCGTAACCATTTGAACCTAAATGACGATTTTAGATCGATTAAAACAAATTAGAATATTTCGCTCCTTTATATATGGGGTGGTAGGTATATTTACTTACCCCGGGCTTGCCTTATTTAATTCGGTAGAAATTGAAGGAACAGAAAATTTGCAAGGTTTACCTCATAAGAATGTTTTATTCGTAAGTAATCACCAAACCTATTTTGGAGATGTGATTGCCTTTGTACATATTTTTTGCGCTGTAAAATGGGGCAAGTTTGACAAGCTAGGCATTCCTTATTATTTATTGAACCCTTTTACCAATGTATTTTTTGTAGCAGCAGAAGAAACTATGAATAGTAGTTGGCTCACTAGATTATTTAAATTAGGAGGAGCCCTTACCGTGAAAAGAACTTGGAGAGCAGAGGGAGAAGATGTAAATAGAGATAGAGATGTAGTAGATACCCAAAAAATTGACAAAGCATTATCTAAAAGCTGGGTGATTACTTTTCCGCAAGGAACCACCAAACCATTTGCGCCAGGAAGAAAAGGAACCGCCCATATTATTAAAAATAATGAACCTATTGTAGTGCCTGTAGTCATTAATGGTTTCTGGCGTGCCTTTACCAAGAAAGGTCTAACCTTTAAAAAAGTGGGTACTCCTTTAACTGTTCGTTTTAAGCCAGCCTTAGTAATTGATTATAATAGCTCTGTAGAAACAATACTTGACCAAGTAATGGATGCGATTGAGCAAAGCAAAGATTATATGCTGAAGGGCAAGCATCATTCATTGTAATAATTGTTGATGAACTGTGTTTCGAAAAATAAGATTAGTCTTTCACAAACAAAGCCTTTAATTCAGTAGCATCATCTGGCTTCATTTTTCCAGCTAATATTAAACGAAGTTGTCTACGGCGCAGTGCACTATCGTAAAACTTTTTCTCTTCTTCAGATTCTGCTATAATGGCCGGAACATTTTTAGGTTTCTTATTTTCATCCAAGGCCACAAAAGTAAAATAAGCCTCATTGCTTAATTCTTTACTTTGTGTAATCATATTCTGATTCCAAACTTTTAAATGTATTTCCATAGAAGTAGTGAACGCCCTTGTTACTTTTGCTTCAATACAAATTACATTTCCTAATTTGATGGGCGTCTTAAAACTAATATTGTCCACAGATGCGGTCATGGCACCTGAATTACAATGTTTGGCTGCAGACAAATAAGCGGCAATATCCATCCAGTACATTAGCTTTCCTCCCATTAAATCTCCAAAAGTATTGGTGTCATTCGGTAAGACTAATTCATTCATCGTAATAAATGAATCCTTTGCTTTTCTTGCTTCCATAAAAATTGTTTGTACAACAAAGGTACATCTTAAACTGTAAAATGGTCCAATTTAGCTAAGTAGGCTGGGTCTACTTCTGCGCCAATACCAGGGGTATCGCTAATTGTTAAATGCATTCCATTAAATTGAACACCTCCTATAATGGGGTCCTCTAAATGCCCAAGTAAACAAGTATCCATATCGTAATACTTTATATTGTCCATGGCCATGGCAAAATGCATTTTAGCACTCAATGCTAAACGGCTTTCTAGCATGCCACCCATCATACAAGGAATATTATTGGCTTTAGCAATAGCATGTATTTTAATTGCTTCATGTATGCCTCCGCTTTTGGAGAATTTGATGTTAATAGAATGACAAGCTTTTTCGGCTATTAATCTTCTTGCATCATGATGCGTGAATACCGATTCATCGGCCATAATAGCAATAGGAGAGGCTGCACACAATGCAGGTAAATAATCGTCGTAATATTTACGCATGGGTTGTTCGCAAAATTCAATTTGATAAGGGGCTAATGCTTCTAAAACTTTTAAGGCCTCTTCTTTTGCCCAACCTTGATTGGCATCAATTCTAATTTTAGTATCGTAACTAATAGCTTCTCTTATACTTTTTATTCTTTCAATATCTTGTAAAGGATCTTTTCCCAATTTCACTTTAATAATATTTACTCCTTGCTTCACAAAATCAATGGCATCCTTGGCCATACTTTCAGGGGTATCAATGCCAATGGTTAAATCGGTTTCAATGGGTTTAGATTTTCCTCCTAAAAAAGTATATAGAGGTTTGCCTGCAGCTTTAGCAGCAATATCATATAAAGCTAAATCAAAAGCACTTTTTGCTGTATAGTTCCCAGCAATAATAGTATCTAGTTCAATTAATCTTTCAGTAATGGCTGAGGGGTCTTTTCCTTTCAGGTAAGTAGCAAAATCTTTTGCGATATTGTAACAACTTAATTGTGTCTCGCCCACAATCATAGGGAAAGCAGAGCATTCTCCCCAACCTATAATGCCTGCATCGGTATGTATTTTAATAACCATGTTTTGTGCATAGTGCATCGTTCCCGTGGCAATCGTAAAAGGGGTCATGGGAATTTTAAATAAGAAAATTTCTGTAGAAACAATTTTCATAAAACAGGGTTTTTATTTAACAAGTATAAAGATACTTAACTCTTATTTAATGGTTATAATCCTTTGATTTTTAAGTTTTACTAACGATATTTGCTATACCAATAAATGTTAGCATGAGCTTATCTTTAGACAATACACAAATTGCGTTTGCATATAAATCTACCGCTGAATTAAAAAGAGCTCGATTTCTTTTTACCGTTATACAAAGTCCTATTATTGTTTCTTTGGCTACTAAATTAACGCCTGCTTTAATGAATTCTGGTTTGCCTGTTAATGGATTAATTCGCAGCACTATATTTAATCAATTTGTAGGAGGAGAAACTTTAGAAGAAACAGCAAGAGTAGCCAAGCAATTAGGTGCTTATGGTGTGCAAGTAATTTTAGATTATGGTGTGGAAGCAAAAGAGGGCGAAGAGAATTTTGACAATGTCACAGAAAAAATTATGGAAGCATTGGAGTTTGCTGCCACTCAAAATAATATTCCTTTTGTAAGTATTAAGTTAACAGGTATAGCTAGTTTGCAATTGCTAGAAACTTTAAATGAAGCGCCAAGATTAAGAAGTGGTATACATGATAGCGAAATAGAAGACGCCGCTTGGGAGCGTGTGAAAGAAAGAATGTATGCCATTTGCGATTTAGCTGCAGAAAAAGGCGTGGGTATTTTATTAGATGCCGAAGAAACTTGGATACAAGATCCTATTGACCGCCTAGCCATTGAATTAATGGCTATATATAATAAAGAGAAAGTGGTGGTGTATAATACTTATCAATTGTACAGAAATGACCGATTACACTTTTTGCAATTATCACATAAGATAGCTAAAGAAAAAAATTGTATGCTAGGTGTGAAACTAGTAAGAGGTGCTTATATGGAAAAAGAAAGAATACGCGCTAAAGAACAAGGCGTTGCGTCGCCAATAAATTTAGATAAAGAAGCCACCGATAAAGACTTTAATGATGCAGCTGCATTTTGTATTCAAAACAAAGAAACTATTTCATTTATATTGGCCTCTCATAACGAACAAAGCAATTTGAAAATTGCGCAACTCATGATCGAAAAAGGAATTTCAGCTGGTGACCCACATGTGCATTTTTCTCAATTATATGGCATGAGCGATCCCATTAGTTTTAATATGGCGAAAGAGGGGTATAATGTCAGCAAATACCTGCCTTTTGGGCCCATTAAGGATGTAATTCCTTATTTGATGCGAAGGGCGGAGGAAAATTCTAGCGTCAATGGCCAAACCAGTAGGGAGCTGCTTTTCATAAGGCAGGAATTGGTGCGCAGGAAGGCCAAAAAATGATTTCTACATAAAAGGTATTGGTTGTAAATTGCACTATGCAACAATACTTGAATTTACTACAACACATTACCAACAACGGCGCTGAAAAGACCGATAGAACTGGAACTGGAACCAAAAGTTGTTTTGGTTATCAGATGCGTTTTAACTTAGCGGAGGGTTTTCCGATGGTTACCACCAAGAAGCTTCACTTGAAAAGTATTATCTACGAATTACTTTGGTTTTTAAATGGCGATACCAATATTAAATATTTAAATGAGAATGGTGTACGCATTTGGGACGAGTGGGCCGATAAAAATGGCGACCTAGGTCCTGTCTATGGAAAACAATGGAGAAGTTGGGAAGGTGCAAACGGCGTAGTCATTGACCAAATTTCAGAATTAATTGAGCAAATAAAAAAGACACCTGATAGTAGAAGATTAATTGTGAGCGCTTGGAATGTGGGTGACTTATCAAAGATGGCCCTTATGCCTTGCCATAATATGTTTCAATTTTATGTGGCCGATGGAAAATTAAGTTGTCAATTATACCAACGCAGCGCCGATGTATTTTTAGGTGTGCCTTTTAATATAGCTTCTTATGCATTACTGACTATGATGGTTGCTTCAGTTTGTGGTTTAGAATACGGCGACTTCGTGCATAGTTTTGGCGATGTGCATTTGTATAATAATCATGTGGAGCAAGCCCAGTTGCAATTGTCAAGAAAACCTTTCCCACTTCCTACTATGAAAATTAATAAAGAAGTAAAAGATATTTTCTCTTTTCAGTTTTCTGATTTTACTTTAGAAAATCATGAATCACATCCTAGTATTAAAGCGCCGGTGGCTGTTTAAAATAATATAAATGAATATAACTCTTGTAGTAGCTGCTTCTGAAAACAATGCCATTGGTTTGAACAATCAATTATTATGGCATTTGCCTAAGGATATGCGCTTTTTTAAAAACACTACCTGGGGTATGCCTATTTTAATGGGCCGTAAAACATTTGAGTCCATGGGCAGTAAGCCTTTGAATGGCAGGTTGAATATTATTATTACCCGCAATAAAAATTGGGTGAACGAAGATGTAACGGTGGTGCATACTATGGAGGAAGCCACCTCATTAGCAGATAAATTTAGCTACAAAGAATTACTCGTCATAGGTGGGGGTGAAATTTATGAAATGGCCTTGCCTCTAGCACAAAAAATTTGGTTAACAAGAGTACATACTACAATAGAAGGCGATGTTTATTTTCCTAAGCTAAATGCTGAATGGGAAATGGTGAGCAGCACTCAAAACGACGCAGATGAAAAACATAAATTTTCTTTTGACTTTGAATGTTGGAAAAGGAAATGAAGTACAACAGCCTTGCCTTAATTAATAAATACATCAGTTATTTATGGAAAGCATCTAATGGTCGTGGACATGGGGTGCATTCTCCATTTGTGTATGCTTTTATCAAAAATGTATTGAATGCAAAAACAAAGGGAGTAGGGTTTGATGCCATTGAAAATTACCGCCATCAATTATTAAGCAGTCAAAATGAAATCACTATTCTTGATTTGGGTGCAGGTGCCGATTTGCAAGGAAATAAATCAAAAACCATTGCCCAAATTGCAAAAAGAGCCTTAAAGCCAAAAAAGTACAGTACGCTCTTAAACCACATTGTTGCTTATTATCAACCCACTCATATATTAGAAATGGGTACTTCCTTAGGTATAACTACCTGTTATTTAGCGCAGGCTGCGCCCAGTGCTTCGGTGGTGACCATGGAAGGTGCGCCTGCTGTTGCAAAACAGGCCTTGGCTACTTTTAAAAATTTAGGATTTCAAAACATACAATTAATAGAAGGCAATTTTGATCAAAGCCTACCCAATTATTTAAATAGTATTTCAACTATTGGTATTGCTTATGTGGATGGGAATCATCGATACAAGCCCACTATGCAATATTTTAATTTGCTTTTAACTAAATCCGACGAACGGACAATTTTAATTTTTGATGATATACATTGGAGCAGTGAAATGGAAAAAGCATGGGAGGAAATTAAGGCCGACCCTAGGGTATCATTGACCATTGATTTATTTTATATAGGCATTGTGTTTCTTAAAAAAGGAAATAAGGAAAAAGAAAACTTTACTATCCGTTTTTAAACTATTTATACATTGCTACCTCCATCATTCATATCATCTTTAAAAGGCTCACCTGGTTTCGACGAGCAAGCGTTTGTACAAACGCATGCATTAAAGGAGTCAATTACTTCTATAAGAATAAATACAAATAAATCTTTTTTAGAACAGCCCTCTTCTTTCTTTGAAGAAGCAAGTCCTATTGCTTGGTGTGAAGATGGCTATTATTTAAAAGAACGCCCAATGTTTGTACTAGATCCCTTATGGCATGCAGGGGCTTATTATGTGCAAGAGGCTAGTAGTATGTTTCTACACTATGCTTTAAAACAAATAGCGCCTAATGCTGGTTCAATGCATGTATTAGATTTATGTGCAGCACCGGGCGGCAAGACTAGTTTACTTGCGAATTATTTTAAAAAGGGATTAGTGGTAGCGAATGAAACCATCAAAAATAGAAATGCCATTTTAGTAGAGAACACTACTAAGTGGGGAGCTGATAATATAGTAGTCACACAAAATGACCCCTCCCATTTTAAAGCACTTCCTCAGTTTTTTGATGTATTGTTAATTGATGCACCTTGCAGTGGCAGTGGTTTATTTAGAAAAGACCCAGAAGCCATTGAACACTGGAGTGAAGACGCTGTGCAGCACTGTAGTGTAAGGCAGTCGCGCATAATAGAGGATAGTATTGATTGCTTGAAAGAGGGAGGCTATTTAATTTACTCGACTTGTTCTTATTCAATGCAAGAAGATGAAAATATTTTAGATAAGATTGCTGCTTTGCAGGGAATAGTGAGCATTGATTTAAGTATAGATAATAACTGGGGTATTATTCAAAGTGCAAGTCCAATACATCATTCTAAAGGCTACCGATTTTATCCCGATAAAGTGAAAGGAGAAGGTTTTTTCTTAGCGGTATTCAAAAAAGAAACGGATATTAATTCATCTTATTATGACTCCTGTTTTGAAACCACTGCTATTACAAAAAAAGAAACAGAAATTTTAAATACGCATTTCACATTACCAACCGATTATTATTATATCAATCATCAAGAAAATATTATTGCTTTAGCTATTGAATTTAAAGATGCTTATAATAGTTTACTTAAAAATTTATATGTTAAAAAAATGGGGTTGGCTATTGGTACGCTGAAAGGAGCGGATTTAATTCCAGCTCATGCGCTTGCCATGAGTACTTGGAAAAATTTACCCTTTCAAACCATGGAAGTGGACGAAACAACCGCCCTGCAATACTTAAGAAGAGCCGATTTACATTTACCAGGGGGCAAAGGTTGGCATACCATTCAATATAAAAATACCCGATTAGGTTGGGCAAAATTACTTCCCAATAGATCCAATAATTACTACC
>JABMML010000129.1 GCA_013205585.1 Chitinophagaceae bacterium
GAATTATATCAGGCAAATATGGAGGTAGAAGAATTAGTCCTCCGGCTAATATGCCTCATACAAGGCCTACCACCGATGTAGCGAAGGAAGGTCTATTTAATATTTTACAAAGCAGAATTAATTTAGACGGTGCTAGTACCTTAGACTTATTTGGGGGCACAGGTTGTATTAGTTATGAATTAGCTTCAAGAGGGGCTACTGCTTTAACCATTGTAGAGAAGGATAGTCAAATGCTTGATTTTATTAAACAAAATATTGAACTGCTTAAAATAGAAAATGCCCAAATTGTGCGTATGGATGTTTTTCAATATTTAAATGCATGCACCCAGCAGTTTAATTTTATTTTTGCAGGCCCGCCTTATGCTTTAACTACCATTGACGACTTACCAAGAATTATTGTAGAGCGAAAATTAATTTCACCGGAAGGGTATTTTATTTTAGAGCATACGCCTCGTAATAATTATGAAAGTTTTGCAGGGTTTAGTTTCCAACGTAATTATGGCGCTACGGTATTTAGTTTTTTCGAATAGTAAAAACGAAATCTATGTTAAAGTCAGTTGCCAGAAAGGAATTATTAGCCAAAAGAAAAAATTTAACTGCAAGTGAATGTCTTAAATGGGATGACTTACTGCTTATACAATTTCAAAAAATAGACTTTTCGAATGTACATACAATAGCTAATTTTTATCCACTTGAAAATCATAACGAGCCCAATAGTTTGCTTTTTTCAAAATATTTAAAAACCATGGTGCCTGGTATTGAAATAGTATACCCAGTGGTTAATTCCCTTACTGCTACCATTAACTTTTATAAGGAATCAGAAGAAATTCAATTCAATGATTGGGGAATTGCAGAACCCACTAGTACTGAAATGATTGAGCCATCTTCTATTGATGCGGTCATTGTGCCCTTAATTGGATTTGATATTAGAGGCCACCGTATTGGTTATGGGAAAGGCTTTTATGACAAATACTTTGAAAACTACCCTAAACATAGGCCTAGAATAGGGGTTTGCTATTTTGAGCCCCTTTCAAATATTGAGGATACCCATGAATTTGATGTACCTTTAACCCATTGTATTACGCCTTGGAATAGTTATGAATTTTAACAATGTATTTTTAAAATCCTTTAGAGTTTTACTTTTACCATTTGCACTTATGTATGGTTGGATTGTTTTTGTAAGGAATTGGATGTATGCTAAGCAGTATCTCAAATCAACTTCATTTAATGTTCCCCTTATTTGCATTGGTAATTTATCTATGGGAGGGACGGGTAAATCGCCGATGGTAGAACATCTGCTTTCCTTCCTATCCGACGAATACAAAATAGCTACTTTAAGCAGAGGGTATAAAAGAAAAACAAAGGGTTATGCTTTAGCCAGCGAAGCTTCTACCGCATTAGAAATTGGAGATGAACCGATGCAGTTTCATTTAAAATTTCCAAATGTAGCCGTATCGGTAGGAGAAAGACGCATAGAGGCAGTAGCTCAATTAATTCAAGATGTACCAAAAGTGGAAGCCATAATTTTGGACGATGCTTTTCAACACCGAGAAATTAATGCAGGATTTAATATTTTGTTAACAGAGTATGACAATTTGTTTTGTGACGACTTTTTTATTCCCACCGGAGATTTAAGAGACGATAGAAAATCGGCTGAAAGAGCAGATATTATTATTGTTACCAAATGTCCTGCTAGTTTAAGTTTGGAAGAAAAAGAAGAAATTACAGAAAAAATAGACCCTGCTTTACACCAGAGTTTATTTTTTACAAGTATTGCTTATGGAACACCTTATCATATTTATAACCCCGCCGATCAATGGGTTTTAACAATGAGGGACGAAGTATTACTGGTATGTGGAATAGCCAACCCTCTACCTTTAAAAAAATATTTACACGAAAACACCAATACGTATTATCAATTAAGTTATAACGATCATCATATTTTCTCTATTGAAGACTTACAAGAAATAAAAGAAAAATTGGATCAAATTCAATCAAAAAGCAAACTAATATTAACGACAGAAAAAGATGCTGTAAGACTGGTAAAATATACAGAGGAGCTACATGCAATGCCTTTATATGTATTACCTATAAAGCCAAAATTTTTATTTGAAGCGGAGACTATTTTTAATGAACTCGTTAAAAATTATGTTGCACAATTTTACAAAAAAATAAATGGGAACTAGAAAGAACGACAAGAAAACAAAGAATACTAAAACAACGACAAAGCATACACATATCGTTACCTCTTATAAGGGGGTACTAGATATTGCGAAATCGGGTATGGGATTTGTAATGGTATCAGGTTTGGAAAACGATATATTGGTTTATCCAAACGATTTTAACACAGCCTTAAAAGGCGATGAAGTAAGTGTTAAGATCACAAAAATTAGACAATCTTCAGGAAAGAAAGAAGGAAAAATATTAGAAGTACTTAAAAGAAAACAAGTCTCCTTTGCAGGCACTATGCAGGTAAAAGAAAAAATTGCTTTTTTTATTCCAAGTACAGTCACTCCTATGCCAGATATTTTTATTCCAATGGGTAAATTAAATGGGGCAAAGGATAAAGACAGGGTTATTGTTCAATTAACGAAATGGGAGAAAGCCTCTAGAAAACCTGAAGGAGAGGTCTTAAGAATATTTACTCCAGAACAAGAGAATGATTTAGCCATGCAATCTATTGTGGCCGAAGCAGGTTTTGCTTTATTCTTTAGTGATGAAGTAAATGCCTTTGCAAGATCCTTATCAGATAAAATTGATGCTACAGAACTGGCTAAAAGAAAAGACTATAGAAAAGTACTCACTTTTACCATTGACCCCGTTGACGCCAAGGATTTTGATGACGCTATCTCCTATCAAAAATTAGCCAATGGTCATTTAGAAATTGGAGTGCATATTGCCGATGTGAGTCATTTTGTACAACCAGGTACAGCCGTTGATAAAGAAGCTTATGAAAGAGCTACTTCAGTGTATTTACCAGACAGAGTGTATCCAATGCTTCCTGAACGTATATCCAACGAACTATGTTCATTAAGACCTAACGAAGACAAACTTACTTTTTCTGCCTGTTTTGAAATAGATGTGGAGGGAAAAATTATAGGTACTTGGTTTGGTAAAACCATTATACATTCTGACAGAAGATTTACGTACGAGCAAGTACAAGAAATTATTGATACTAAAATAGGGGATCATTCTAATGAAATTTTATGGCTATTAGATTGGACTCAAAAATTAAGAAAAGCAAGATTTGATAATGGAGCCATTAATTTCTCTTCACAAGAAGTACGTTTTAAATTAGATGAAAAAGGAAAGCCCATTGGTATTACTGTTAAAGAAAGTAAAGAGTCACATCAATTAATTGAGGAGTTGATGTTAAAAGCCAATCAACTTATTGCACAAAAAATGGGTCAGGTAAAGATTAAAAAAGAAACCCTGCCTTTTCCTTATCGTGTGCACGATCAACCCAATGAAGAAAAATTATCACCCTTTATACAATTTGCAAAAAAACACGGCTATGCTTTTGATATTTCTACGCCAACCCAAATTGCATATAGCTTTAATGCTTTAATGATAGCTGCCAAGGGAAAACCAGAACAGCATGTACTAGAGCAACTCGGCATTAGAACCATGGCCAAGGCCGTTTATACTAGTGATAATATTGGACACTATGGTTTGGGTTTTGAATACTATTGTCATTTTACTTCACCTATTAGAAGGTATCCAGATATTTTAGTACATCGTATTGTACAATCGGTTTTAGTAGAGCGTCCTATCAACGATGCAGAACTAGAACAAAAATGTGTGCATTGCAGTGAAAGAGAGCGAGCCGCTATGGAATCGGAAAGAGCAGCTAATAAATACAAGCAGGTTGAATTTATGCGTGATTATTTAGGACATAGTTTTGAGGGCATCATTAGTGGTGTATCAAGCTTTGGATTCTGGGTAGAAACCATTGAACATAAATGTGAGGGACTAGTGAGTGTAGTTTCTTTATCTAAATTCGACGACTTCAGATTAGTAGAATCGGATTATGCCTTAGTAGGTATGAGATCGGGTCGCAAATTTAATATGGGCGATAAAGTCACTATTAAAGTAGTAGCCGCTAGTTTAGAGAAAAGACAACTAGACTATGAGTGGGATCAAACCAAAGCAGCCGAAAGCGCTACTATTTAAATTCATTATTCTATTTCCTTTGTTATTTCTTCAAAGACAATACCTTGCTCTTCTAAACTTTTTAAAATAGGTTTATAAATAGAAGGGTGAATAGGAATATGTAATCCTGTAATTTTAATTTCACCTTTTAAATAAGCACAAACTCCCATGGCTAGTGGCAAACCAACGGTTCTGGCCATGGCGGTTTCTGTTGCATTTTTTCCTTTTTGTACCATTGAACTTTGCACTAAATATTTTTTAGCATCTAATTCGTATTCAATTTCATGCATCATGACCACCATATCTTTATCAGTTGGTGCTAATTTCCATTTATTTTCAAGTATCCATTGCAAAATAGCCGCACTGGTCTTAAAGGTAGCAGGAATAGGAGTTTCGCTATTAAAACCAATATATTCAAATTGATTTTTAATAATATCATTACTTAAAAAAGCAGCGTATTTGTTTTCTAATGAATGCGTTTGTAAATGATTTTGTATCCAATCTTTAATGCTTGCATTTTCTTTTAAATCAATAACAGATTCATCTGTTAAACCTAATTGCACAATGGCATTCCATCCCAGAAAAAAATGAGGATGTCTTAATGTTGTTCTAATAAAATTTTGAACCTTATTTAAACTATAGGTATTTATGTAAGAAAGAGAATTTCTATTGGGATAATAAGATAACTGACCTATTGCTGGAACCTCAACACTAGGGGCATTTTCAAATAAGTTATCATAGCTAAGGGTTTTTTCTTGTCCTTGTTCCAAATACAAGGCACCCGATTTTCCAGCTAGAATAATATTATTCGCGTTCCAGCTAATTTTATAATGCCAAGGGTTGTTATCGCTTTCAGGGGCAATTATGCCACCACAATGCGATTTAAACCCGGTAATTTTTCCTCCTTTATCTTGAATGGAATGAATAAGCTCCATAGCGCTCATATGGTCAATACCGGGATCTAAGCCCATTTCACATAAAACTAAAATTTGCTTCTGCTCAATAGCAGCAGCCATTGATTTCATATTGTCGTCTACATAAGAGGCTGTAAAAAGGGGTTTGCCATAATGCACACAATCCTGGGCCACCAAAAAATGTAAACTAGGAGGAAGCATGGAAACCACCACAGTGGCTTTCACGATCAAGGCTGCCCTGTTTTCTTTGTTTTCTATATCAATTCCTAGGGCATGTCCATTGGGGGCATTATTCCACTTAGAATTAGCCACAGCGGCATTTCCATCCGCCAAGACAATATACCAGTTGTTTTCAACAGCCTTAGTTTGCAAATATTGAATTAAAACAGTGGCCGATTTGCCAGCTCCAATTACAAGAATTTCAGGGTTCATTTTAGGGCGTATAAGTCATTAAAAATCCGAGCTTTAAAGTTAGTAATTCTTACCCACAACTGTGGATAAAAGAACACAAAATTTAAGGGTTAAAAATAGCAAAAAAGGCCTTAAAAAGTTAACTTCGTTTACACTCAAAAAGGGCTTAAAAAACCACTCATTTTTTGCTTAAAAGAAACAAACATTATGGAAGATAATATCAATGAAAATTTAGGTACAGAAGCCACCCAAGATAATGACCGTGTCATAAGAATCAATATCGAAGAGCAAATGAAAACCTCTTACATCGATTATTCAATGTCGGTGATAGTAGGTCGTGCATTACCTGATGTAAGAGATGGTTTTAAACCGGTTCACCGCAGGGTTTTGTATGCAATGAGTGAATTGGGTAACAATAGCAATAAAGCGTATAAAAAATCGGCTCGTATAGTGGGGGAAGTAATGGGTAAGTTTCACCCACATGGTGATACCGCTATTTATGATACACTAGTTCGTATGGCACAGGAGTGGACAATGCGTTACACTTTAGTGGATGGTCAGGGTAACTTTGGTAACCAAGATGGCGACCCACCAGCTGCTATGCGTTACACAGAAGCAAGATTGCAGAAAATTTCAGAAGCCATGTTGGACGATTTGGAAAAAGACACCGTCGATTTTCAATCAAATTTTGACGATAGTTTATCTGAGCCTTCTGTTTTACCAACGCGTATTCCTCAATTATTAGTAAATGGTTCTTCAGGTATTGCGGTAGGTATGGCCACCAATATGCTTCCTCATAATTTATGTGAAGTAGTAGATGGTTGTATTGCCTATATTGAAAACAGAGATATTACAGTAGAAGAATTAATGCAGTTTGTGAAAGCACCCGATTTTCCAACAGGGGGTGTGATATATGGAATGGAAGGCGTGAAGCAAGGTTTAATGACTGGTCGTGGTAGAGTAGTGCTTCGTGGAAAATGTAATGTTGAAACAAAAGCCAATGGACGTGAATTAATTGTCATTAACGAAATTCCTTATCAAGTTAATAGAGATAATTTAACAGACCGTATTGGTCAGTTAGTAGTAGATAAAACCATTGATGGTATCACGCATGTGAACAACGAAAGTAATAAGCGTGAAGGAACACGTATTGTTATTGAGCTTCGCAAGGATGCAGTAGCGCAAGTAATCATCAATCAATTATATAAATTCACTGAATTACAAACTAGCTACGGTATTAACAATGTAGCTTTAAGTAAGGGCCGTCCTAAAATTTTAAACTTACGCGATTTAACGAGCGAGTTTATTGAGTTTAGAATGGAAGTGGTTATTCGTCGTGCTAAATTTGAATTAAGAAAAGCACAGGAGCGTGCGCATATTCTAGAAGGTTATTTAATTGCATTAGATCATTTAGATGAAGTAATTCGTTTAATCCGTAGTTCGGCTAATCCAGAAGCAGCTAAAGAAAGTTTAATGACTGCAGGATGGGGCATTTCTGATATTCAAGCGAAAGCCATATTGGAATTGAGATTACAACGTTTAACGGGTATGGAGCGTGAGAAAATTAAAGAAGAATTCGAGCACTTAATGCAAATTATAAAATCGTTAAATGAATTATTAGGTAGTGAGCATTTACGTTTTGAATTAATCAAAACTGAATTATTGGAAGTAAAAGAAAAATTCGGTGATGTACGTAAAACAGAGATCCAATATTTAGCCGATGAAATGAAATTAGAGGATTTAATTGAAGAGGAAGATGTAGTAATTACTATTTCTCATTTAGGGTATATTAAAAGAACGGCTGTTTCTGAATACCGTCAACAAAAAAGAGGTGGACGCGGAGCCATGGGTACCAAGACAAGAGAGGAAGATTATGTAGAGCATTTATTTATTGCTTCTACACATGATACCATGTTATTTTTTACTGAAAAAGGAAGATGTTTCTGGTTGCGTGTGTATGAAATTCCGGAAGGAGAAAAAACAAGTAAGGGCCGTGCGGTACAGAACTTAATTCAAATACCACCGGATGATAAAGTAAAAGCCATTATTGAAGTGCGTAAGTTGGATGATAAAGAATATGTACAAAATCATTTCATCATTCTATGTACTAAGCGTGGTATTATAAAGAAAACATGTTTAGAAGATTTCAGTCGCCCAAGAGTAAGTGGTGTAAATGCCATTACTATTAACGAAGGCGATGAATTATTAGCAGCGCGTTTAACCGATGGTAATAATGAAGTCATGATGGCGGTGAAGTCGGGAAGAGCCATTCGTTTCCCAGAAGAGAAAGTGCGTCCAACAGGTCGTGGAGCCATTGGGGTTGCAGGTATTGAAGTAGACAATGAGAACGATGAAGTAGTAGGTTTAGTTTGTGTACACAAGGATGATAAAGAACGTACCATACTTGTAGTAAGTCAACAAGGATTTGGAAAGAGAACAGCCATTGAAGAATATAGAATTACCAACCGTGGAGGTAAGGGTGTTAAAACCATTAATGTAACGGAGAAAACAGGTGGGCTAGTGGGTATCATGGACGTACTAGAAAAAGAAGATTTAATCATTACTTGTAAATCGGGTGTGACTATTCGAACTAGAATTACGGATATTCGTGAAGCAGGTCGTGCAACACAAGGCGTTACTTTAATTCGTTTAGATGAGGGCGATGAAATTGCCGCTACTTCTAAGATTGAAGAGCAAGATGAACCTGCAGCAGATTTGGAAGAGGGTACAGAGCCAACAGCGACTGCTGATGGTGCTGATACAGAAACTACTGAAACTACAGAGGCAACAGATAATCCTGAAACACCAGTAGCTGAATAAAACCAATCAACACAAATCCAAAAACTAAATAGAATTTAAACTATAACTTTAGAAGGCAATAATTCATAATAAAAATAGAGCTATGAAAAAATTAATGAGTGTTTTAACAATTCTGTTGGCAATGCATACAGTGCAGGCGCAAGATTTTGATAAAGTAAAAACAAATCTTTTATTAGGCAAAACCGATGACGCAAAAACCGATTTTGACAAGCTTCTTGCTAAAAAAGCAAACTTAGTAGGTACAGCAGCAGCTTATTATTGGAAGTCTAAAATTTATAGTGCTTATAATAAAGATGCTGTAAAATATCCAAATGCTTATAATGAATCAAAGACAGCATTAGAGGAATATATGAAGGCTGAACCTAGTTTACAATTAGCCAAAGACAATGGACAAGAGCCTTTCTTTGATATCTATATTAAAAGTTTTAAAACTGGGGTAGATAGTTTTAATGTAAAAGCTTGGAAAGGTGCTGCTGCTAATTTTGTGAATGTAGTAATATACAGCGATATCATATTTACACAAGGTTGGGCATCTTCTAAACAAAAATTTGATACGACTGCTTTAATTTATGCAGGCTATTCTAGTCAAAATGCAGGTAATTTAGAGGAAACTATTTTTTATTACAAAAAATTACTTGATAATAAAGTAGCAACTCCAGAATTAGTAGATGTATACAGATACTTATTAATTCAGTTAATTGATAAAAAAGACAAAGTACAATTTGATACTTATTTAGCATTGTCTGTTGCAGCTTATCCTAATGAAAGCTGGGTAGAGTATAGTACAGACTATATCGACAAGAACTTAAGTATTGATGAGAAAGTGGCCATGTTTGATAAATTAGTGGCGGGTGGTTCTATTTCAGAACTAGAATGTCAAATGTTTGGCGATATGTTTATGTCTGGAAAAAGTGCAGAAGGCCTGAGTCAAGATAATGCAGATAAATATATAGCGAAAGCTTCAGAAGCCTACAAAAAGGCTTACACTATGAATAATAAAAACTATGCAGCTGCATTTAACGCAGGCATTAGTTATTATAATGCATTCTCAGTTTTAGATGAGAAAGTATCTGTAAATATTAAAGCGCTTCAAACAATTAACTCCACTAAACCAGTAGCACCCAAGGATCCTAAAAAGAAGGCCGCTTTTGATGCATTTTATAAAGCCCAGCTAGATTCTGTAAGAAAAATAAATACAATCCTTGACGCCCCAATAAAAGAAAACGTTGACGCTGCCATTGAGTGGATTGATAAAGCCTTTAATGTTATCAAAGACAAAGAAAAGTTAGAAAGAAGCGAAAAGAATGTAGCCTTAAGATCGGTTGATTTCTTAGCAACTTTATATGCTTATAAAAGAGATAAAGCTAGAGGCAAGGATCAAAAAGTTTTTGACGAATTCGATGCTAAATTTAATATCTACGATCAACTACACGATAAGTATCAGTAGAACCATAGTATTTTATAAATATAAAAGCCGACCCTATAAATAATATTAAATAATATTAAATAATATTAAATAATATATTGGGTCGGCTTTAATTTAATCTCTTAACACCACGGTAATTTTATAGTTTTTAGTTTCATTAAAATCTACTGTAATATCCTGACC
>JABMML010000130.1 GCA_013205585.1 Chitinophagaceae bacterium
AGCCTAAGAAAACAAGAGGTTCGGTAGATCAGCTGGATAGAGCGTCATCCTTCTAAGATGAGGGCCATTGGTTCGAATCCAATCCGAATCACCATAATTTAATAACTCATTGCAATTCAATGAGTTATTTTTTTTATAAACACTCTTTAGAAACAGAAGATAGTATTGACTTTTCTATGTTCTATTTAATTTAATTTTAGAAAAAATATCAAATGAGAATAGGAATTTTATATTTATGCTTATTATTAGTAAGTGTAAATACAAAGGCACAAATTGGATCAGGTAGCAGCTCTAACCCAGAGATATCGGTGTTTATGTCTACCGATATGCCTATTACAATGGATAGGAATAATGTGATAGACAAATTTGGTAATAGAAGCCCTTACAATAACAATATTAAAGGAAGTCCATTTTTAAATGACGAATGGCTAAATGGTGCCATTTATGGATTAGACCTTAAAAAAATGGCGCAGGTAAAAATTAGGTTAAATACGAATGGCAACGAAGTTCATTTTTTAGATATGAAAAATATTGAATTGGTTGTAGACAAGTCCAAGATTAAAAAAGTAGCTATATTTGATGAGTTAAGTTTAGACTCCATTTATTTTGAAAATGGATTTACAGATACCAAAGCGGAGCTTTCTAATTCCACTTTAGTGCAAGTGTTAAATAAGGGGGAAGTATTATTATTAAAAAAACATACAAATAATGTTGTAAAAAAAGATTCCTTATTTGGCGCTATCAATGTTTATTATTTTGCACCAATGTTTGATTACTATTTAAAAAATGAAAAGAACATTATTCAAAAACTAAAAAAAATTGATATAAATACATTGTCTGCTATACTTCCCAATAAGGAGATAATTACTAATTACCTGACGCAGAAAAACAAAATAAAAACAGAAAAAGAAATTATTGAATTCTTAAACTTTTACAATTTAAATAATATAAAAACAAGTAACTAAATTAAAAAATTAAGTATGAAAAAAATTATATTCTTATTAATATTAACTATTCTAGGAGCATCTTCGATTAAATTAAACGCACAAACCAACGAAGTTAAACATAAAGTAGTTGTTCAATTAAATACAGCCGATACGGCTGCCTGGTCTTCTACTATTGGTAATATTAAAAATTTACAAAAATTATGGCCAGGTAATTTAGTAGTAGAAGTAGTAATACATGGAAAAGCATTAGGTTTATTAGTAGCTGCTAAAACTCATTTAGCCAATGAAGTCATTGAGTTATCTAAAGCCAATGTGCAGTTTTTAGCCTGCGAGAATTCAATGCGTAAGTATCATATAGATAAAAGTGAATTACTTACTATAGCAAATACTATTCCTTCGGGCGTTGCAGAACTGATATTAAAACAAGAAGCAGGCTGGTCTTATTTAAAAGCGGGTGTGAATTAATATTGCTTTTAAAAATCTACTATGCGTCGAAATATTTTTTATAGTTTATTCTTTATAGCTACATTGGTTTCTGCCTATTATAGTTTTCGTAGGAATGCCAAAGAACAAGAAGCGACTATGCTTGCTAGAATAGAAGGCGTGGATACCTCTGCCTGGGTGGGTTCCTCACTTTATCAAATTCCTGTTGAAACAGAAAGTGGAAATTTAATTCGTTATGGATATGAATTAATTGCACATACAGCAAAATACTTAGGCCCTAAAGGATCAGTGCAACAAACTACCAATGGAATGAATTGTCAGAACTGCCATTTAGAAGCGGGTACTAAACCCTGGGGATTAAATTATGGTTCTGTGTATTCCACTTATCCAAAATTTAGAGAAAGATCGGGCAGTTTAGAAACAATTTACAAAAGAGTAAACGATTGTATGGAGCGAAGTTTAAATGGCAAAGCATTAGATACGAATTCAAAAGAAATGAAAGCTATTTATGCCTATTTCAAATGGTTGGGTAATGACGTAGCTAAAGGTAAAAAAGTCAGAGGATCGGGTATTGAAATATTACCCTACTTAAAAACTGCAGCAAGTATTACAGAAGGAAAAATTTCCTATGTACAAAATTGTCAAAGCTGTCATGGAGCCAATGGTGAAGGTGTAATGGATAGTACTGGTAATATGTATTTATACCCTCCTGTCTGGGGCAAGCATAGTTATAATGATGCAGCAGGTTTATTTCAATTATCTAAACTAGCAGGTTTTATTAAAAACAATATGCCCAATGGAATTAATTATCATGCACCTAGTTTAAGTATTCAAGATGCTTGGAATGTAGCTGCTTATATTAATGCACAACCAAGACCTTCCATAGATAAATCCAAAGACTGGCCAATACTTGCTACAAAACCAGTCGACTACCCTTTTGGCCCTTATGCAGACGCGTTTTCAGAACAGCAACATAAGTATGGCCCCTTTGAGCCTATTGTATTGGCTAAGAAAAATAAGTAATAAATTTAAAAGGAATAAATAGTATTTTAAAATAGAAATCAATGACGGGATACTTTCCACTTATCATGAAGTACTTTAATAAAATAGCCTCCTACCACACTTCTGGCCTGAAAACCTATTTGTTTACCATTCAAGGTTTCATGCCAATCACTTAAAGGCACTCTAGTGGGTGTATTAGTTGCAAACTTATATACTGGGTTAATTAACTTATCAAAATCGCCTTGGGTACTTGCTAAAGTAGCTGTCCAAGTTATCCAGTCCGACTTGGTATAAGTTTTTCGACTATCTAAAGGCAAGCCAAATTCATTTTGTTTGGTTAAATAATAAGCCACTTCTGCATCGTATACTTTTTGTGGAAATAAATTAAAGTCAAATAATTTATCCCAAACCATATTATACTTTTGACTCCAAGTATTTTTATCGTTATAAGTTAAAGCATAATGGTCGCCTGCATTGGCTAAATCTTGCCATTTAGCAGCCATTTCTATGGCAAGTTGAGTATACTTAGTTGCAATCTCTTTCTTACCCAACATTTCTGCCATCATTGCATATGATCGAATGCCCACAATAGCTTTAATTGCAAGATTAGCATTACGCGCTAAATGCCCCGCAAAATCATCGGTACATAATTGATTCACTGGATCTAACCCTTCTTTCTCTAAAAATTGCACCCACTGTGTTAATGTGGCCCAATGAGCAGCTGCATAATTGGCATTACCCTCCGATTTTACAATGGCTCCTGCTAGAATAATCATATTACCCGATTCTTCCACAGGCATTCCTTCAGGATAAGTTTGCCCATTCGCTAAAGGATAAGTTCCTAAATCATGAGCTGCATAAGGTTGTTTATATAAACCACTTTTTTCACTTAAATAAAATATACCGTTTAACATACCCTTCATTAAAGAAGGATTATAGTTTAAAAATAAAGGCGCACTTGGATAAGTCACATCAACTGTGTTGATACTTCCATTGCTAAAATTCTCTTTAGATAAAAAAAGTAGTTCGCCATTTTGCTTGCTCTTTACTAAATTATGTGCCGATACAGCTTGTCTATATGCCGTAACACATAGTTTAGCATAGTTATCTCCCCCTGCGGCTATAGCATCGTTGTAAATTTGTTTATTAAATCGATCCGACTTAGCAATTACATTAGCATACTGCGTATTGGCTAATTGTAACATTTTGTCCATATTCATGGTAGGATCTAGTTTCCACCAAGGGTCTAATTTTTCTTTAAAATATTCAATTGCTTTAATTTCATCGTAGGCTACTAATAATACATGGTCAGTTTCAGTATCAAGAGCTGTATCTGTATTGAAAATAGTATTAATAGATAAATCGACACCTTCTGCTTTAGAGAAACTACTACTAATAATTTTAGTAGTATTTATTCCAGCTGTATTCATAAGAAAATCTTCACTAGCCTCTTTTAAAGAACTGATTGTTTGTTTGGAATGATATTTATTAGACGCCATATAAGCATAGCCCCAATCAATTCTTAAATTATCCCCACTTTTTTTTAATATGGGCTGTTCTACTGTTCCAACTTTTAAAACATTTAAATTTGGTGTAGTATATCCATTAACCACCATCTGCTCTTTGCCTTTATCTGAAGCAATAGCAGAACTAGCGCCAACAAGTAATTGAACTAGATGTTTTTTGCCATCCTTCGACTTTGTTTTCATGGAGATATAAGTAACGGGACGAGAAAGTATATTAATATCTGTAATAATTAATGGTGAAGTAAAGCATAGGTTTAGCGCAACACCACCACATTCAAATTGATAAGTAGTTTGTGTAGCCGACATATTAATCGCTAATTGATTGGCTAGTATAATTTTATCATTTTCATTTGAAGAAGCTTCTTTACCCATAAAACGATACACTTGATTGTCTACTTTTATTAAACCTAGAATAGACTGATCTGCCCCTGTCCAATGCTTGGTAGTGGATTCATTAATCTTATCACTAAAAGACCAAATACTAAAATAAGGATTATGGGTAATTAAAGGATAAGCAGGCGCTTTAGTCACTTGCGCATTAGCAGTATTCACTAACGCAGTTAGAATAATGATAAAAACAGCAGATAATCGTTTCATAAATTGATATATAAATAGTAAATAAAAAGAGCCTAATAAATATACTAAAATAGAAGCATCTTAAGCCAATTATCGTATTTTTTTGTATAAACAATTTATTATAATTTTAGTAGATATGTACTTAGTCTCTTTTATCAAATCTATTGGTATTTTAACGATTAAAACCTTTTCGGGTTTAAAGCAGTCCGAAAAATGGGCTACTGAATACCTACATATGGTAGAACTGAAATTCGATGGAAAGTTTGATCAAAAAACATTAGATAAAATTGTAAAAAGATATAGTATTCAACAACATTTTATCAACGATAGTTTTAGTAGTTTATATGGTCGTAATAATAATGTAAATGAAAAGGAAAGAAATTTACTTTATTTTATAATGGTTTCAGTCTACGACGATTTTCTTGACGATAAAACATTAACCCTTGAACAGATAGATTCTATATTTTATCATCCCGAAGCATTCGCCCCTCAAACATTTTTTGAAAAGGTATTTATTTATACGCATACCCGTTTATTAAATGATGTAGCAGATAAAGCACAATACTTTAAGGACTTTGAAGGGCTTCATATTGCCCAAAAAGATTCCTTAGAACAATTCAATCCATTAGTAAGTGACGAGGCTCTTTTATCTATTACCACTAGAAAAGGCGGTTACTGTTTACTCATGTGCAGACATTATTTAGATACCCCCTATCTTCCTGAAGCAGATACTACTTGGTATGCCTTAGGAGGTGTGATACAACTAACCAACGATTTGTATGATATATACAAAGACATGCAAGAAGGTATTATTACACTTGCTATAAAAGCCAAGCAGTATGAAGCTATTTTTGCACTATACCATAAGCATGCACAGGCCTTAAATGAAAGTATAAGACAATTACCTGTAAAGAGTAAGCGTAAAAGCGATTTATCTATTATACTAAATGTAATTGCTGCTTTTGGTTATGTAGCTTTAGATAACCTAGCACGCTTACAAGGAAATAATGCTAGTTTACCTGCATTTGAAACATTGGCTAGAAAAGAATTGATCATTGATATGGAAAAAAATACAAACCGATTCAAATTATTAAAGTTCACTTACCAAAACGCTAGCTTGTAAAAGTAATAATGGTGTTTTATTCAATGCTAATACGCTATGGAAATTAAAATGGAAACAAGTTGGAAAAATGCACTGTCGGAATTATTCAATAAGCCCTATTTTAGCCAAATTGCCGATCATATAAAAGCCGAAAAAGCATTAAAAACAACTATCTACCCAAGTGGTGGTCTTATTTTCAATGCATTTAGCTTAACCCCCTATGATAAAGTAAAGGTGATTATTTTAGGTCAAGACCCTTATCATAATACAAACCAAGCCATGGGTTTAAGTTTTTCTGTACCCGATGGAATGAAACCACCGCCTTCTTTAATGAATATATTTAAAGAACTACATAAAGATATTGGTATGCCTATTCCAAGTTCAGGTAATTTAACGGCTTGGGCTAAACAAGGTGTATTATTATTAAATGCAGTACTTACAGTAAGGGCCAATGAACCTGCCAGTCATGCTAAAATTGGATGGACAAAGTTTACGGACGATGTAATTCTATCACTTTCATCCCAAAAAAAAGGCTTGGTTTTTATTTTATGGGGTAATTTCGCACAAGAAAAAATAAAACTCATAGACAGTTCAAAACATAAAATTCTAAAAGCAGCACACCCTTCCCCCTTTAGTGCTTATAATGGTTTTTTTGGTTGTAAGCATTTTAGTGCTACTAATGAATACTTAGTAAAAAATAATATAGACCCCATTGACTGGGCCATTTAAATAACGCTATGAAATTGGTAAAAAAATTTATTGCAAGAACATTAGCCATTTGGGCTTTATTATCATTTGCCTCTACCATGTTTATTTTCTTATGGTTTTATTTATTATGTTTCTTTATACCAGACCCTTTTAAAACAAGGTACCATAGAAGAGTATCTCAAATGTGGATGCGCTTATTTTTATTTTTATCTGGATGTTCATTTAGGGTAAAAGGAAAAGAAGTTTTTAAAGGAATGCCCAATGCCGTTATAGTATGTAATCACAATAGTTTAATTGAT
>JABMML010000131.1 GCA_013205585.1 Chitinophagaceae bacterium
AACTACACAATTAGGTTATCAAGAAATGTGTTTTAATATGGCAGAAGCAGCACACAGAGGTTGGATCACTGGTCAAAGTGCAGAAACTTGGTACCAAAATGGTATTAAAGCTTCTCAAGCTTTCTATGGTGTTAAAGAAGGGGCTAATACAGTTACTTTCCAAAAGCCAAATGGTACTTTAGCTGAATCAGTTACCTATTCTGTTGATTTTAACTATGCTACTTATTATGCACAATCAACTGTAAAATATGCTGGTAACAATACAGATGGCTTAAAGCAAATCTTGTTACAAAAGTATTTAGCGATGTATCAAAACAGTGGTGCTGAAGGTTATTATAACTGGAGAAGAACGGGTGTACCTACTTTCCATGTAGGAGCGGGAACAGGTAATAGCAATAGAGTTGCTTTACGTTATCAATATCCAAATTCAGAAAGAGCGGTTAATAAAACAAATGTAGAGGCTGCCATTGCTTCACAATATGGTGGTTCAGATGACATTAATGCTAAAATGTGGATCATTAAATAAAGAGCGTATATAAACGGGGGTTTATATGGTTTTAAGCAAGCAATCGAAAAGAAAGAGTCCTGATTTATCGGGGCTCTTTCTATTTTAGGAAATTGGGCCTTTTTTAATGATATCTATCATTATTTATTATAAAAATATTTTAATATTATTTAGTTTAGTATTATTAACAAATAGTTAATTATTTAAGCTTATTCAATATATAAAACAAGTAGGTTTAATTTTAGTATACTAATATTTATCCGTGTCAAAATTTGCAAGTTTTGTTGATTCAAACCAACAATTTAAAATTCAATCAGCAGCATTACCCGATTTACAAGAAGGTGAAATACTGGTTAAAAATTTATGCACGAGTCTTTGTCGTAGTGATATACATACTTATCTTGGTAATAGAATTGAAAAGTCTCCCACTATATTAGGTCATGAAATTGTGGGTGTAATTGAAAAATTAGGACCAAAGGCCCCTTCGCATGACTTAAGAGGTAAGGCATTAGAAATGGGAGATAGGCTTACCTGGGCTATTTATGCTAGTTCACCTAATGATGCCCTTTCAAAATTAGGTATTCCTCAAAAGGCAAAAGATTTATTTAAATATGGGCATGAAAAAATAACAGAACATAGCCATTTTCATGGAGGCTTAAGTGAGTATACTATTCTAAGAAAAAATACCCCATTAATAATTCTTGATAACAATTTGCCTAATGAAATAGCTTCGCTCATAAACTGCAGTGTTGCTACAGTGGCAGGAGCCATAAGGTTAGCAGGGGAATTAAAAAACAAATCGGTAGTTGTGTATGGCACTGGAATGTTAGGTATCATTGCATGTGCGATGGCGAAAACAATGGGAGCCTCTGAAGTTATTTCAGTCGACGAGAATTTAGAAAGGCTTGAAATTTCAAAAAAATTTGGAGCCACAAAGTCATTACTACCTACTGCAATTATAAATGAGAAAGTGGATATTGTATTAGAATTTAGTGGCGCGCTTATAGCAATGGAAAATTCAATCAAAATTCTAAATATTGGAGGGACTACCATATGGATTGGTGCTGTTTTTGCGCAGCCTCCTGTTTCTATTAATGCAGAATATTTAATTCGAAATTTATTAACCATAAAGGGCCTACATAATTATAATAATACCGATTTTATGAATGCTGTAAGCTTTATGGAAATGAATTACAAGCATTTCGAATTTGAAAAACTTATCAAAAAAGGTTTTGTATTAGAACAAGTCGATGCGGCTTTTGAGTATGCTGTTAGTAATAACCCTTTTCGAGTATCAATAGATTTAGCTTAATGCAATTATTAAAAAAAAATACCGAATTATCAATTATTATAAAGGCTTCTTGCGCAGTTTTTATTACTTATTTAAGTATGTATGCCTTTAGAAAGCCCTTTACGGCTGCTCAATACAACAATTTAAGTTTATGGGGAGTAGATTATAAAATTTTATTAATCATTACGCAACTCATTGGATATACCATTTCGAAATATTTCGGCATTAAGGTCATATCAGAATTAACAGCTAGTAAAAGAACTATAACGCTCATACTACTTATGGCAGTTTCTTGGGTTTCCTTACTTTTTTTTGCCATTGTTCCAGCGCCCTATAATTTACCATTTATTTTTTTAAATGGGTTGCCTTTGGGTATGATTTGGGGTGTGGTATTTAGTTATATTGAAGGCAGAAGACATACAGAATTATTAGGCGTTGCAATGGCCTCTAGTTTCATTATTTCTTCAGGTATTGTTAAAGGGGTAGGCAGCTATTTGTTAATCACCATGCAGGTTTCAGAAATGTGGATGCCATTTTTAACCGGCTTCATTTTTTTACCCGTTTTATTTTTAGGAGTTTATTTACTGCATTCACTTGAACAGCCCAATGAAGATGATATTAATGCAAGAACGGAAAGATTGCCCATGGATGTAAAGCAGAGAAAGGCTTTTTTAAAACGATTTGCACCAGGTATATTATTTTCAGTTTTAATTTATGTTTGTCTAACAGTATTTAGAGACTTAAGGGATAATTTTGCTGTTGAATTTTGGAATAGCATTGGAATGACAAATGTTCCTACTATGCTTGTATTTTCTGAACTGCCCATTGCCTTTCTGGTAATCATTATTATCGGTTCAATGATATTTATCAAGAATAATAAAAATGCATTTTTTATAAATTTCTTAATTGTATTTATAGGCGGGATACTACTTCTTTTATCCACTTTGTTATTTTACAATCAATTGATGAGTCCTACTTATTGGATGATTATCGTAGGGTTTTCAATGTACCTACCTTATATTGCTTTTCATGCATTATTTTTTGAAAGATGGATTGCCTATTTTAAAATTAAAAGTAATATTGGTTTTTTAATGTATGTAGCCGATGCAGCGGGTTATTTAGGTAGCACCTTAGTGTTATTATTTAAGAATTTTAATAGTATTCAGTATAGTTGGGTTTCCTTTTTTACATACAGTGCTTTGATAACTTCAATTTTTATAATTGTTCTATCAATAGCTAATTTTTTATATTTCAAAAAACAAGATAAATTACAAATTATATGAGTAACCAATCAGCCATCGTCGTGGGCGCCGGCATTCTTGGACTAGCCACTGCAAGAGCCTTGGCTCAAAAAGGGTATCAAGTCACAGTTATTGAAAGAAGTCAATTTTCATTAGGTGCCAGTGTAAGAAATTTTGGTATGCTATGGCCCGTAGGTCAACCAGACGGTAAATTGTACAATAGAGCAGTAAGAACCAAGGAAATTTGGTTAGACTACTTACATGCTTCTGATACTCCCTACAATGCTTGTGGTAGTTTACATTTAGCTTATTGCAAAGAAGAGATGAATGTGGTGGAGGAAATAGGAAGTTTTTTTAAATCTAAAAACAGACCCGTTTCAGTCATTTCAAAACAATTAGTTTTGGAAAATTATAATGGCATCAATGGTGAGGGTTTAATGGGAGCACTAAGAAGCGAAGATGAAGCCATCATTGATCCAAGAGAAGGTATTAGAAAAATGCCTGCCTATTTAACCGAGAAATATAATGTGCAATTTATTTGGGGCACTGCTATTAGCAGTGTAATATCGAACGCGGCATTTGCAGGCAAAACTAAATATAGTGCAGATATGATTTGCGTTTGTTCAGGCCCCGATTTTGAAACTTTATACCCAGCTCAATTTAAGCAACAACCTATTATAAAGACCAAATTACAAATGATGCGCTTTAAACATAAAGACCCGACTTATAGAATTGGGGCCTCTATTTGTGGTGGACTTTCTTTACTTCATTATAAAAGCTTTACAGCCTCTTCTTCACTCACTAAATTAAGAATGAAAATAGAAGAAGAAATTCCAGAATATTTAAAATACGGAATACATGTAATGGTAGCTCAAAATAATGAAGGGGAGTTAACCGTAGGAGATTCTCATGAATACGCTTTAGATTTTGACCCTTTTGATAAGATTGAAATAAATAATATGATTTTAGATTACCTGAAGAAGCTTATTCATATTGATCAATGGGAAATGATACAATCCTGGAATGGGGTTTATCCTATTATGACCAATGGGGCTTCTGATTTATTTTTAAATCCTGAACCAGGGGTTTATATTTTAAATGGAATTGGCGGACATGGTATGACTATGTCATTTGGTTTTGCAGAAGAAATGATTAATAATATTTAATTAATAACTTTGATAATAACTTTGATAATAACTTTGATAATAATTTTGATAATAATTCTATGAGACATCCAATTACACAAGAGATTATACATTTATTTGAAACCAATGGCGGCTCTATGTATGGTGGAGAAGCGGTAACACAACTAGAACATGCCTTACAATGTGCCGAACTAGCAAGAAAGCATAACGCCAGCCATGAATTAATTACAGCTTCCTTATTACATGACATTGGACATTTATTACATGATTTACCAGATGATGCAAGTGATAATGGTATTGATGATATGCACGAATTATTAGGTGAAAAGTATTTAACTAAACATTTTACATTAGCAGCAGTAGAGCCCGTTAAATTACATGTAGCGGCTAAAAGATATTTATGTGCTACCAAACCAGGTTATTTAGAAACATTGTCTATACCTTCTAAAATAAGTTTAGAGTTTCAGGGGGGTGTTATGAATGAAGAGGAAGTTTTGTTATTTGAGAAAAATGAATTTTACAAAGAAGCGGTTAGTTTAAGAACATGGGATGATTTAGCCAAAGACCCAAATTTAGTAAGCCCCTCTATCGAATCTTTTATTGATGCCATTGAATCATCTATAAAATAATCTTTAATCATCTGTAAAATAATTATATGAAAATTAAAATGGTTGTATTTGATATGGCAGGCACTTCGGTGGATGAAGGTAATGTGGTATACCATACTTTACATAAGGCAATTGAAAAGCAGTGCCCTAGTATTTCATTTGAAGATGTATTAAAATGGGGAGCAGGTAAGGAAAAATTACAAGCTATTAGAGAAACATTAGTAGAAAGTCATATTACATTAAATGAACAAAGTATTCAAGAAATATTTAAAGATTTTTTGTTGCTACTCGATAAAGCTTATGAAAATTTAATTGTAGTACCCACCAAAAATACAGAAAGGTTATTTCAGGAATTAAGAGATATGGGTATTAAAGTAGTACTAAACACAGGCTACAACCATGCAACCGCTAGTTTATTAATACAAAAATTAAATTGGGAGCTTGGACAGCATTATGATTTACTAGTGACGGCCTCTGATGTTACTAAGAATAGACCGAACCCCGATATGATTTTACTCGCTATGGAGAAATTAAACATAGCAGATGCAGCTTCTGTTATAAAAGTAGGGGATTCTACTATTGATATTGAAGAAGGCCGCAATGCTGGATGTTTGTATAATATTGGGGTCACTACCGGTGCACATACCAAGGCTGAATTATTAACAGCCAATCCCAATTATATATTTGATAATATATATGATTTAAAATCTGTTATTTTAACATTGAACCAAGGGTAAGTATTGAAGTTTAATTGCCTAAAATAGGCTTGAAGGCAATTTTTTTACCTTTCCGGCCGAAAAAGAAGAGCCTAGACATTTAATTATTATTAACTTTATAATAGTCAATTAAACAGTTAACGCTTTTGCTTAAATGAAATTTTTTAATATCTTTTTTTCTGTTGTTTTTATTTTATTTGCAGTGGTTCAATATAACGACCCCGATGCTTATTTATGGATACCTATTTATTTGTATCCTGCTTTACTTTGTTATTTAAAATTTATCCAAAAGCCTATTTCTAAAATGGCTTATTGGGCTGGTTTTTTGGTATTTGGTGTGTATGCTATTTATAAAATGTTTGACACTAATGGTATTATTGATTGGGTACAATTTCATAATGCCTCTAATATTGTATCCACTATGAAAGCAGAAAAGCCTTGGATAGAAGAATCGAGAGAATTTTTTGGCTTATTGATTATACTTATTGTATTGGGTATTAATTTTTTAAAAAAAGAAAACCCGCAAACAAATTGAATTAGTTAGTATCAATTTTAATACCATCATTTACCATAAAAAAAATATCTATGAAAATTGTTTTTAGCCTCTTTAGTTTATGTTTGCTTTTTGCTACAGAAACTACTGCTCAAACGTTGTCAAGTAAACAAGTTGACTCTTTAGTTGAACTTACTTTAAAAACATTTAATGTACCTGGCATTTCAGTGGGTATTATAAAAGATGGAAAACTTATTCATGCTAAAGGCTATGGCATCGCTAATTTAAAAACAGGCAGTAGAGTGGATGAGTATACTTTATTTGGCATTGCTTCTAATAGTAAATCCTACACAGCAGCAGCACTAGGTATCTTAGTAGACGAAGGAAAAATAAACTGGGATGACAAAGTCACTGATTATATCCCTGAATTTAAAATGTATAATCCTTATGTCACCGACGAATTTACTATTCGAGATTTACTTACGCATAGAAGTGGCCTAGGCTTAGGAGCAGGTGATTTAATGATGTTTCCAGATCAAAGCGATTTTACAAAAAAAGATATCATACATAATTTAAGGTATCTAAAACAAGTATCAAGTTTTAGAACCAAATATGATTATGATAATAACTTGTATATTGTTGCGGGCGAAGTGGTAGCAAGAGCATCAGGTATGAGTTGGGAGGATTTTATTGAAAGCAGAATGATGCAACCACTTGGGTTTAAAAATAGCGCCGCTTCTGTATTAAGATTAAAAGATGCTTCAAATAGCATTCGACCACACGCACCTGTTAATGGAAAAATTGAAGTTCTTGATATTGATTGGAGCGAAACTGCCAATGCAGCTGGGGGAATTTGGAGCAATATAATTGACGAGAGTAAATGGGTGATTATGCAAATGAATCACGGAAAATATGGCGAAGGTTTAAAACAAAGTTTATTTAGTGAAAATGTGCATGAAGAAATGTGGAGTGCTCAAACTAATATTAGCGCTAAGGCTGTTGAACCCTATAATACTCATTTTGCTGCTTATGGTTTAGGATGGTTTCTGAGCGATGTAAAAGGATATAAACAAGTAACCCATACAGGGGGATTAGCAGGTATTGTAACACAAGTTGTAATGATTCCAGAAATTAATTTAGGAATTATAGTACTAACGAATCAACAATCAGGAGCTGCTTTTAGTGCCATTAGTAATACTATTAAAGATGGTTACTTAGGCGTAAAAGGATATAATTGGGTGAAACTTTTTGCTGAAAGAGTTGCCAAGGCAGAAGCTGAAGCTAAAAAAATAAATGATGAGGTTATAGCAACCATTAACGAACAAGCTAAGAAAAGTAATGGGTCTTTTAATATAGAACCTTATGTTGGCAAATACACCGATCAGTGGTTTGGCGAAGTAGAAATCTCTACAAAAGAGGGTAAGCCTTGGTTTGCCTCTAAAAGATCACCTAGATTAAGCGGGGAGCTATTTCCTTATAAAGGCAATACTTTAATTGTTCGTTGGACAAACAAAAGTATGGATGCAGATGCATTTGTAATGTTTAGTACTGATAAAGATGGCAAGCCTGCTGGCATAAAAATGAATGCAATTTCTCCTCTCACAGATTTTAGTTTTGATTTTCAAGACCTTGATTTTAAAAAATTATAAAAATATGGGCGCTATACATAGTAATGCTGGACATAAAGATAAAAATAAGAAAGTACTTTTTTTATTGGTGGTATTAATGACATTTTTTGGTTTTAAATCCCAAGCGCAAATATTCGATTCCCTTTTAAATATATATGAAGAAGATTTTCCACACGAAAAAATTCATATTCATTTTGACAGAACCATGTATAATACAGGAGAGACTATATTTTATAAGCTCTATGTAATGTCTGGATTAGAATGGCCCAGCAGCAGCAGGAATGTATATGTTAGTTGGTATGATAACAATGGCAATTATATAAAACAAACAGCAGCTCCTTTATTTCAATCATCGGCAAAAGGCAGTTTTGATGTGCCTGCTAATTACAAAGGTAATTTTTTAAAAGCCAAAGCCTACACGCGTTGGATGTTAAATGACGATAGTGTTTTTTTATATGAAAAAGATATATCTATCAATAATGGGGTAGCTTCTAAAACAAAAAATAGTATTGTACCCAAAACAAGGGTTGATGCTTTCCCAGAAGGCGGGACTTTTGTGCAGGGGTTAATGCATAAAATTGCTTTTAAAGCCACAAATAATTTTGGCAATCCTGTTTTTATTAAAGGCTTTTTAGTAAATGATAAAAACAAAGTGTTGGATACTTTAAAAGTTTTACACGATGGTATGGGTACTTTTAAATTAAGGCCACTTGAAGGCGAAAAGTATCAATTAAATTGGACAGATGAAAATGGTATAAAAGGAACTAGCCCTATTGCTGCTGCTAGCAAAGAGGGAGCGATTTTAAAAATTAGTATGGATAATGAAAAGGCCTATGCGCAAGTAGAAAGAAGCTTGGGTGTCCCTTTAAACTTTAAGCACATGCGTTTGCTGGTGCATCAAAATCAACATTTACTTTATACTGTAGAATTTAAAGGAGAAGAGCGTCAGGTACAGAAAGTAGCCCTACCTATTGAAGAACTTCTTACGGGTGTGGTGCAATTTACTTTATTCACCAAGGATTGGTTACCCATTGCGGAGAGAATAGTAATGGTCAATAATCGTTTACATGAGTTTAATGCAAATTTAAATGTGGGTATTGCCAATATTAATAAAAGAGGTAAAAATGTGCTTGAAATAATTATAAAGGATACGGCAGCCACCAATATGTCTATATCTATCACCGATGCCTCTGTTGTTATGCCCGAGCAACAAACTATTTATTCCGATTTTCTTTTAAGTGGCGATATTAAAGGTAAAGTATATAATCCTGCCTATTATTTTACAAGCGATGCAGATTCTGTGACAGCTCATTTAGATTTAGTCATGCTTACCAACGGTTGGCGCAGGTTTGATTGGGCAAAAATGAAGGCAGGCATTTTACCTACCTTAAACTATGCTAAAGAAACTGAGTTAATGAAATTAAAGGGTAAATTATACGGTGCTGCTTTGGCAAAATCTACTGAAAATCTTTTATTAAATTTAATTATACTGGGAAAGGATAGTTCAAAGAAGATGTTGTTTGTGCCAGTAGCAAAAGATGGAAGCTTTGAAGATACATCGGTATTCTTTTATGATACTTCCAGAGTTTATTATACAATAAATGGTAAATCAAAATTAGAAAATCAAACAGTTGTTCAATTTGATAATGGATTAATAAAACCAATATTAAGTAAAATACAAATAGACCCACTCGGCTTTCAAGCCTATACAACCGATAGTTTAGCTAGGGCTAAACTGAATTTATTTTTTGCAGAACAAGAAAAGCAAAGAAAATTATTAGCCTCTATGACTTTGACAGAAGTAGTAGTGAAGGCCAGGATTAAAACGCCTATTCAGTTATTGGAAGAAAAATATGCAAAAGGCCTTTTTTCAGGCAGAGATGGAATTTCTTTTGATTTATCATCCGATGGAATGGCACTAGGCGCTGTGGATGTACTTAGTTTTTTACAATCAAGAGTACCTGGTTTAAGTATTTCAGTAGCAGGGGCTCAAGCATCTGCCACTTGGAGAGGGTCTCAAACCGATTTTTTTGTCAATGAGTTTAATACACCTATTCAACAAGTACAGAATATAAATATTGCAGATATCGCCTACATCAAAGCGCTAAGACCTCCTTTCTTTGGTTCATCTAGCGGAAGCGGGGGTAGCGGAGGAGCGATTGCCATTTATACCAAACAAGGCAGTTCGAATAAGGGAGGTAATATTAATAGTAAAGGCATGGAAAATGTGGTCCTGGGAGGTTATTCTGTATTTAAGGAATTCTTTCATCCAGAGTATGACAAACCCACAGCTAGTTTTGAAGCAGATAATCGCACTACCTTATATTGGAACCCCTATGTCTTAACCAATAAAAGAAGCCCAAGAGTAAGGCTTGAATTTTACAATAACGATATTAGCAAAAAACTACAAATAGTATTAGAGGGCATGAATGCGAATGGAAGATTAACGCGTGTAGTGAAATATATAGAATAGATATATGGAATAGACTTATACAGAATAAGCCTTTTTCAAACTTTTTTAGACTTTCTATGTTATTAATGGTAGTAAAAATGATATTATGAAATTAGTATACCTATTTATTGGAC
>JABMML010000132.1 GCA_013205585.1 Chitinophagaceae bacterium
AACCCAAGGTTGGGTCGAAAATCATTTCCGCTTCTTTGTTTATACTATTATTAGTAAGTGCTCCGAATAAATATAATTTCTGACCCACGAATGGAATTTTATCCATGGTCATATAGGTAAAATTTACTTGCGCATAATCGTTTTGATTTTCACTTTGCAATGATTCTGTATTGCTAATCATAAAACCTCCATTCAAGTCGTTGAAAGTATAATAGGCAGTGCTTGCTCTTGATAAATCGGGCTTAACAGTGACAATGGTTCTTTTTTCTTTTGAATTTAAATCGGCAATTCTATCCGATCTTAATCTTAGATTTTGAATATCTAACCATCTCGCTTCCTTGCCTGCCGGAAAAATGAATTGATCCTCACTATTATATTCTAATAAGTTTCCTCTTATGAAAGAAGGCGCGGCTATTGAAACTGCATCATTGTACCTATAGTTTTGAATAACAATTGCGTTTATTTGATCGGTTTGAAAGAATGGAATTTTTTTTACATCTAAAACAAATTGAATCTTTTGATGCGTCTTTGAAATTTGACCATCGAAAGGTTCTTGCACAGTGGCCGCTACCGACACTTGATTTTCTGTTACAAAAAAACGTCTTGTGAAAACAATTTCATTCGTATTACCATTTTTAAAAACTTTCAATATATAATTACCAGATTGCGTAGGCTTCAGTTGTGCATTGGGAAAATTAAACTGGTAATGATAATATGCTTGCGTGGCAATAGAGGATACCGAAAACTTATTTATTTTATTTTGATTAAAGCCTTGTAAATAATCAAAAGCAGATAAGTTGGCCGCTGTCCAATCGGCATTTCTTAATTCAACTGAGTAGTAATAGTCTTGATAATCGGCCTTGAAATCGTCAAAGCTAATTTCTAAAGGCGTGGACTCATTTAAAGAGATAACTGGAATGGCTAGTGGCTTATTAACAGGATGTATTAAAACAGTATGTATGCTAGTTTGATAAATACTATCTGGGTTAAATTGACCAAGGCCCTTTACTGCATGAAGCCCTATGAGGAATGCCATCCATAAGTATCTTTTAAACATGAACCGCTTATTTAGTCCCTACGAAACTACCCTTTTAATCCTAATTTATAAACAGAAAAAACTAGATTTGTTAAAAATTACGCATTGTCCAACGCCTTCGAAATAGCTAAAAGAATAAGTTTTCAAAAACAGAAAAACTATACGCGCTTTATAGTAAGGCTATCTATTGCCGCAACTGCCATTAGCGTAGCTGCTATCTTACTTACTCTTTCTATTGTGAATGGTTTTCAGGCAACTATTGCTAATAAAGTGTATCAATTCTGGGGACATATTAGAGTAGCCAGTGTAAGTGGAGAACCCATCAACCAAGATGGTAAAACCACTACTGCCTTTCAAAAAAATCCTGCAGTAAAAACCATCACTGCTTTTCTGCATCAATCTACCGTGCTTTCCTTTGCACAAGATATTGAAGGTGTAGTAGCAAGAGGGCTTCCCACGCAAAGTCAAATTCCTTTTTTAAGAAAAGGAACTGGCTTTACATCCACCACTGAAAAAGATACTATGCTCAATGAACTCATTATTTCAGATAATATTGCTACTAAATTAAATATTCAATTAGGCGCCACCGTGAGACTGTATTTTTTAAATACAGGTTCCGTTCAACAAAGAAAATTAAAAGTAGTGGGCATTTACCATTCAGGTATTGAAGAATATGATAACCAATTTGTTTTAGTTGATATAAAACTATTGCAACAATTAAATAATAATAAATTGGTAGAAGGCTATTCTATTGTATTGAATGAAAATGCACCTATTGAAGCTACTAACGATGCTCTACAAAAAATACTTCCCGAAAATTGGGTGGCTACTTCCATCAAAAATTATTATCCTCAAATTTTTGATTGGATAGGCGTACAAACCATTAATAGAAATGTGACTATTACCATTATGCTTATTATTGCTGTTATAAATTTACTTACTTGTTTATTTATTTTAATGCTAGAAAGAATTACCATGATAGGAACCTTAACAGCCTTGGGCGCTTCACAAAATTTAATTAGAAAAATATTTTTATACCAAGCAAGTTTTATTTGCTGGACCGGTATTTTATTAGGCGCCTTTATTGGCCTAGGCCTTTCTTTTTTACAAGAAAAATTTGGCTTCATAGAGCTAGACGAGTCGGCCTACTTTATCAAAGAATTACCTATTAAAATGGATGCTGTTCAAATTATAAGCGTGCTTATTGGCACAGCCATTATAAGTTATATCTCTTTTTTACTACCTACTTTATGGATTAAGAAAATTTCTCCGGCCAAAGCCATACAATTTGACTAGCTAATTCAATTTAGATAATTCTATAAGGCTTTTGCATTCGCTAAAATAATACCAGTGGCAACTGCCGCATTCAATGATTCTGCCTCACCAATTCTTGGAATAGAAATAGGATGCGATATAAAAGACATTAAATTTTCTCTAATACCTTTTGATTCATTCCCAATTAAAATAAAATTTGCAGGCTCCCATTTTATTTCATGCATGGACTTACCATTTAATAAAGCTCCGTATACAGGTAATTTATTTACAGACTTCGCATTGGTTTGAAGAAGGGTTTCAAGTTCCATAGAATGTAAGTTTACTCTAAAACAACTACCCATGGTACTTTGTATTACTTTAGGATTATACCAACCAGCCGTATCAACAGATACTATAATTTGTTTAATCCCAAACCAATCGGCTGTTCGAATAATAGTACCTAAATTACCCGGATCCTGTATACCATCTAGTAATAAGGTGGATATATTTTTAAAATCTGTTACGGCCGTTTCTTTCTTTTTTTCTACAATAGCCATAACCTTATTGGGCGTTTGAAGTAGGCTTAGTCGCCCTAACATAATTTCATCCACTTCCACTACTTCAGCCGGCAAATGCCCTTGCGATTGAATCCAGTCAGGCAAGGCCAAAATTTTACGAATTATCCAATGGGAAGCCAATACTTCCTCCAACAACTTAGGGCCTTCTACTATAAACACAGATTCTTCTGTCCAATGTTTTTTATGGGCAAAAGATTGAATATATTTGAGCTCACTATTATTAATCATTTACATGCAATTAAGGAAGCTTAAAAATATTAGTTTCTTGTCAAGATTTTACCTTCTTGGTCTTTTATTTTTATTAAATGCATGCGCGGACTTGAAAAAAGCAGTCATTCATGACTATCCAAAGCAAATAAGCTTTGTTTATGACAACAAAGTAGTCATCAAAGATGCCAATAACAATATAGAAGCCCTAGCGCTAGCCAATGAACTCTCTAATTACTGGGACGATAGCATAAAAGCCAAGCAAGTTCGTCAATTTGGAGTTTTTAACACCATCCTTCAACCCCTTCGCTACCAAGAAGATAAATTGGAGCCTTCTAGCCAGTTTATGAAAAACTATTTAGCCACTAAAGGTTATAACCAACCTATATTAACCCCCATTGTAAAAGTGGATACCGTTAAAGACGAGTGGAGGGCGCGTATAACCATGGAAATTCGTTTGAATAAAAAAACGCTTATTGATTCTGTAGTCTACGAATTAAATGATAACCTATTACAATCTATCTCAAACAAGAATACTGCTTTTGCCTATGTTAAAAAAGGGATGGTCTATTCTAATGAATCTATCAATAATGAATTAGACCGATTAGTTGAATTATTTAGAGCCAACGGATATTATTATTTTACCAAAGAAAAAATATTTACAGAAGTAGATACACTGAACCAACAATTAATGGAGCTAAACTTAGACCCATTAGATCAAATCAATCAAGTACTAGTTGCCCAAAAAATAGAAAAAGAGCAGCCTCTATGGAAGCTTAGCTTTCAATTGCGCAATAATAATAATAATAGCAATAGTAACGAATTCAAACAATACACTACCGGTCAGCAAATTTTTTATACCGACTTAAAATTATCCGATAACCCCGACACTGTTCTAGCCAAGGGCTTAACCTATCAAGCATCTTATAAAAATATAATTCAACATTATACAAAGTATAAATTTAAATCTCCTTTATTTGAAGAACAGTCTATTATAAAAAAAGGTGACCTCTTTAATGAAAACTTATACTACCAAACACTCAATAACTTTAGCAATCTAGGGGCTTGGCAACAAGTTGATGCTAGAACCACAATACAAAACGATAGCATTTATTTGCATTATTTTTTAACACCTTCCTTAAGGCACAGTTTTAATTTTGATATTGAGGGTAGTAAAAACAATTCGCAATTGGTGGCGGGTAATTTACTAGGACTTTCAACCAGTATAACTTTTCGAGACAGAAATGTGCAAAAAAAATCAATCTCTTCCATTTCAAATGCTAGAGCAGGTATTGAATTAAATGTAAACAACGGCAACGATAATTTAACGCAAACCTTACTATTCAACTTGGGGCATACTTATAGTTTTCCCAATCTTATCATTCCTTTTGTTCCTAAACGAAGCACATATACCAATCAAACCAGAACAACTTTTTCTTTGAACGGCGCTTATATTGACAGATTAAATTATTATAAACTAAAATCCTTTACAACTAACTGGGGTTATGAATTAAAGAAAAATAAAAATGGTGCTGAAAATACTTGGACCTACAAACCTATCAATGTAGAGCTTTACAATCTTAACAAATTTGCTAAATTAGATAGTTTATTAATTTTGAACCCCTTCTTACGTTCTTCTTTTAATGAAGGCAATGTAATAAGTCAAACTTTTAATTACTTAAGTACGGGAACTTCTTTAAAAAATTCCAACCAAAATAATTATTTAAGAATAGGCATTGAGGAAGCAGGGGGCTTAACAGGCTTATTCAATGGTGCCTCTTCAAGTATATACAGATATATTAAAGCAGAAGTAGAATTAAGAAAATTATACAAGTATCAATACACCGAACTAGCTTGGCGTTTTATGGGAGGCTGGGGTAATAACTATAGCAACGACCCTATATTGAAAGGACAATTACCTTTCTTTAAACAATTCACTGCAGGTGGGCCCTATAGTATGCGCGCCTGGGGCTTAAGACAATTGGGACTAGGTAGTTCTCAATTTTATGATACCAGCTTAAAAAGCCAAAGCTTTGACAGGTTTGGTGATTTCCAATTAGAAGCCAACTTAGAATATCGCTTCCCTTTATTCCAATGGGGCTCTTATAAAATAGGATCGGCTGTATTTACAGATATAGGAAATATTTGGAACATTAGGGGAACTGAACTCGACCCAGCTGCTGGTTTTAAACTCGATAAATTATATAAAGATATTGCGGTGGCAGTAGGTACCGGTTTAAGAATGGATTTTAATTATTTTATAATTAGAATAGACTACGCACTTAAAATGAAAGACCCTACACGTTTACAAAATGACGGCTGGTTAGATATTCAAAATTTGAAGTGGGCCGAGGTAAAACCCAATGGTGTAAAAGTAAATAACTACGCCTTGCAATTTGGTATTGGACTACCCTTCTAATATATTTCAATATATATTTCAATATTATCCTTCCAATAAAGCATGCACTTCTGCTTCTATATCCTGCCATAGCCTAGCATCTTCTATATTAAATTCTCCAATACGCGTTCTTCGAAGTGCACTCATATAGGCACCTACTTGCAAAGTTTCTCCAAAATCTTTTACCAAGCTTCTAATATAAGTACCTGTAGAACAAACAACTTTAAATTCTACATTGGGCATTTCTATTTTAGTAATTTCAAAACTTTCTATAGTTACTTTTCTTGGATCAATTTTTACTTCTATACCTAATCTTGCCGATTCATATAATCTTCTGCCGTCTTTTTTGATGGCTGAATGTTGCGGCGGCATTTGAAAAATTTCACCTATGTATGGAAGGGTTGCTTTTCGAATCATATCATTTGTTAATACTTCCGTACTTTTAAAATTTTCAGGCTCTGATTCTAAATCATATGTAGGCGTAGTGGCACCTAATACCATCGTGCCTGTATATTCTTTCTGCATACCCATATAAGAATCTATGGATTTAGTATACTTACCCGTACAAACAATAAGAAGGCCTGTAGCCAAGGGATCTAGTGTGCCCGCATGTCCTACTTTTATAACGCGCGTAAGGTTGCGAACTTTTTTTACAATATCAAAGGAAGTCCAACCAATAGGTTTATCTAGTAACAATACCTTGCCTTCTAAATAAGGCATAAGTGCATCAGGTATTGGTTTTTGTTTCATTTAATTTTTGAAAACTTATTAAGGAGCATACTATTTAGTAAGCTCTTGCAAATAAAACACGTTGTGTAGAAGCGTTGCCCGTTAAAACACATTTTCCATTTTCTAAAACGTTGTCTAAGGGTATGCAACGAATAGTCGCTTTGGCTAATTCTTTAATTTTATCTTCTGATTCAGCAGTCCCATCCCAATGTGCGGAAATAAACCCTCCCTTGGTGTCTAAGACTTGCATGAATTCATCCCAAGTATCTACTTTAGTAATATGTTCGTCGCGGTATTTTTTTGCACGCTCAAATAAATTATTTTGTATTTCTACTAATAAATTTTCTACAGTTTCTGTTAAACCTTCCATGGCCACAGCCGCTTTTTCTTTAGTATCACGACGCGCTAATTCAACTTGTTTGTTTTCTAAATCGCGTGCACCAATGGCAATACGAATAGGCACCCCTTTTAATTCATACTCTGCAAACTTCCATCCTGGTCTTGCATGATCTGAATTATCATACTTCACTCTAATACCCCCTGCCTTAAAGGATTTCACCATCTCTGCTACTTTCTCATCCAATACTAGCTTTTGTTCTTCTCCTTTATAAATAGGCACAATAACAACTTGAATAGGTGCAATGCGTGGAGGTAATACTAAACCTTCATCATCACTATGTGTCATCACTAGACCTCCAATTAATCTTGTACTTACGCCCCAGCTTGTGGCCCAAACATATTCTTGTTTATTATTTTGATCACTAAATTTTACATCAAATGCTTTCGCAAAATTTTGTCCTAAAAAATGCGAAGTACCTGCTTGCAATGCTTTTCCGTCCTGCATTAAAGCCTCTATACAATATGTGTCTTCTGCACCTGCAAAACGCTCATTAGTTGTTTTTACTCCTTTTAATACGGGTACTGCCATCCAATTTTCTACGAAGTCGGCATATACATTCAACATTTGTTTTGTTTCTGCAATGGCTTCGACTGAAGTCGCATGTGCAGTATGTCCTTCCTGCCATAAAAATTCTGCAGTGCGTAAAAATAAACGCGTCCGCATTTCCCATCTTACCACATTGGCCCATTGATTTACTAAAATGGGTAAATCACGATAAGACTGAATCCAAGTTTTATAAGTATTCCAAATAATGGCTTCACTCGTTGGACGCACAATTAATTCTTCTTCTAATTTCGCTTCCGGATCAACCATCAATTTTCCTTTATTATTAGGATCGGCAATTAAACGGTAATGGGTAACCACAGCACACTCTTTGGCAAAGCCTTCCGCATTTTTTTCTTCCGCCTCGAATAGAGACTTAGGAACAAATAAAGGGAAGTAGGCATTTTGATGACCAGTGTCTTTGAACATTTTGTCTAAGACATCGCGCATATTTTCCCATAAAGCATACCCGTAAGGTTTTATGACCATACATCCCCTAACTGCACTATAGTCAGCTAGTTCACCTTTAATGACTAAGTCATTATACCATTGGGAATAGTCTTGGGCCCTTGTAGTTAGTTCCTTTGCCATCGTAAAAATCTTAACAATTTTATAGTAATAATTTTAATGTACGAAAAACGCTCTATATACTATTTTTCAATACCTTTATACAAGCAAATGTATACTAATTAAGGGGCATATAAAAACCTAAAACTTACTAAAATGAACACGCAAAAAACTAACACTTATTTAAGGCTATTAGCCATTGGCATAGTGGCTTTTAGTTTTTTTGGTACCAGCTGTACAAGTTTACAACAAAGCACAACGCTTGCTACCGATGACTTATACTATACCCCTAACAAAAAACTAGTGAGTGTGGAAAAATTAGTAGCCATTGAAAAAGCAGAAAATGGAATGGCTCAAGATGAAGAATATCAAGAATATCAAAACTATCAAGACGACCGTTATTTAAGATTAAAAGTGTCCAACAGAAACCGCTGGTCAACCATTGACGATTTTGGCTACTGGAATAACCCAAGTTTCAATATGGGATTTGGTATGGGTTGGGGTGGTGGATTTGGTGGATGGGGCGGCGGATTTGGAGGATTTGGTGGTGGATTTGGCGGATGGGGCTATGACCCTTTCTGGGGTGGTTATGGAGGATGGGGCGGTTATGGCGGATTAGGTTTTGGCGGGTTTGG
>JABMML010000133.1 GCA_013205585.1 Chitinophagaceae bacterium
GCGTTAATCCAAGCTTTTTTATTTTCTTCATTAAAAGGCAAATTGACCACTTTACCAATAGGGTATTTTAAATCTTCCATTTTATAAATTTTTTATTTTTGAATTATATATTTTCAATCATCTACAATTATTTTATAGGCTCTACTATTTATGAGGCTATAATATTTTACTTCTCTCTTAATTACTCCTCTCTCAGCGCCTTCCCCGTTAAATGTATAAACACATCTTCTAGGTTTGCTTTTTTTACTTCTTTCACTTTTTCAAATCCAGTTTCCACTAATTCATCTATTAAATGATTTGGTGTATTAATGGCTATAATCTTACCACTATCAATAATGGCTACTCTATCACATAAAACTTCTGCCTCATCCATATAATGGGTGGTAATAATAACGGTGGTTCCATTGTCTCTAATTTCTTTTATTAAATCCCAAAGGTTTCTTCTTGCTTGGGGGTCTAAGCCTGTAGTAGGTTCGTCTAAGAAAATAATTTTGGGTTTATTAATTAAAGTAGTGGCAATAGAGAACCTTTGCTTCTGTCCCCCACTTAATTCTTTAAATTTTGCTTTTGCCTTGTCTTGTAAATTAACTTTTTGTAAAAGCGCGTCCGCATCTATTTCATTTTGGTAAAGCCCCACAAATAAATGTATGAGTTCGGTTAAATTTAAATTAGGATAGAATCCGGCGGTTTGTAATTGTACCCCAATCATTTTTTTAATAGACTCGGGAGACTTGTCTAAATCAAAACCATTCACCATGACTGTGCCACTTGTTTTTTCCCTTAAGGTTTCAATAATTTCAAGGGTGGTCGACTTTCCTGCACCATTGGGGCCTAATAAGCCAAAAATCTCCCCTTCTTTTACTTCAAAGCTGATGCCTTTGACAGCTTTAAAATCGCCATAGGATTTTACGAGGTCTTTTACCGTAATAATGGGCTCTGCTGACATGATACCTTAATTAATGAATAGATGATTGATGACTAGATGAATAAGTAGGCAAATTTAATCTCTTTTCAGCGCTATGCAAAATGAAAACTTGTCCAAGAACCTTATCTTTACCAAAAGATTATAAAATGAAATTAGGCATTTTAGGAGGGGGTCAATTAGGGCGTATGTTATTGCAAGCAGCCGCTAACTATGATACTATCACCTATGTACTTGAAAACAATGCCAGCTGTCCTGCCGCTCATTTATGTCACCATTTTACCTTAGGCAATATCCAAGACTTTGACGCGGTGTATAATTTTGGAAAAGGCTTAGACGCCATTACCATAGAAATTGAAGCGGTGAATGTAGATGCCTTAGAGAAATTGGAAGCCGAGGGTGTAAAAGTGTATCCTACACCCAGTGCTATTCGCACTATTAAAAATAAAATTTTACAGAAGCAGTTTTATAAAGAGAATGAAATTCCTTCTGCTCCTTTTGTCATCACAGAAAATAAATCCGATTTACTAAACCATATATCTTTTTTACCTGCAGTGCATAAAATGGCCGAAGGGGGTTATGATGGCAAGGGTGTTCAAATAATACCTAGCGAAAAAGAAATTGAATTAGGTTTTAATGTTCCTTCTGTATTAGAACAAAAAATAAAAATTACTACAGAGATAGCTTTAATTGTGGGCATGAACGCTAAAGGAGAAACGATTATATACCCTCCTGCAGAAATGGTTTTCGATCCCGTTTATAATTTATTAGACTATCAATTAAGCCCTGCCAAATTAGAAGAAAAAGTTTTATGGAAAGCGCAGGCCATTGCTAGAAAAGTAGTGCAAGGTTTAAAGAGTCCCGGTTTATTTGCCATTGAACTATTTATAGATAGCAATGGAGATGTATGGGTAAACGAAACAGCACCACGTGTGCATAATAGCGGGCACCACACAATTGAAGCAAATTATAGTAGTCAGTACGATATGCTACTTAGAATTTTATTAGACTACCCTTTAGGTAATACCGATGCCATTTTACCTTCGGCCATTGTAAATATTATTGGTAGCGAAGGCCATAGCGGCGAGGTATATTATGAGGGATTAGAAGAAGTGCTAAAAATGGATAATGTATTTGTACATATATATGGCAAAAAACAAACTAAGCCTGGAAGAAAAATGGGCCATGTAACTATTATGAGCAAAGACTACCAAGACCTCACGCATAAAGCGAATAAAATAAAACACACATTAAAGGCTATTACTAAACCTTAGGCTTTAGAATGGTCTTTTTTACTTGTAAGGTTTTTAAGTAGCCAATTCCTATTATACTTTTTAATTGAAGCCCAGGAGATTTTTTCAAAGGTCCAAAGATTTTAATTTTATCATCGTAGATTAAATCTAAACTATAAGTAGCCGAGAAATACTTATTAATTTTAAAAGTAAACATATTGGTCATATACAAATTAATATTCTCAGGTTTTTCATAATAGTTAGAGAAAAAATCGGCACGCCCTTTATAGGTAACATTAGGTGCAATAGTATTACTGTAATTCACCGTTACAAATAAACCCGTCTCTCTATTTATTTTTTTACCCACAGGTACACCATAACTACCCAAATCGGAAAGCTTGGTATTTAAAACTAAAGTCGTTCTAGATGTTAAGGGAGAAAAGAAAACCGAGAAAGTATTATTGGGTTTAAAATCCAATCCCGCAGATAAAATAATATAAGCCGGAGATAATAATGAAGAAGTAAAGTTTGAATTTGACCCACTGAAACTATAACCATCAAAGAATTGAGAACGAAAATTAAATAAACCAGACAAATACCACATACCAGTGGTATCAATGCGGTAGCCATATTTACTTAAGATATCAACTCTATCGTCGTTTTTTCTCCCCCCCAAACTAGTCGATTGTACAAAGCCTAAATTTAGGTCTACATTATTATCCCAACTTTGACGAGGCTTTTGATAATAGGCATAATAATTAAAGTAACTATTAATAGCCATATTGAAATTATCTCCCCCGGCAGCCCAGTTGCTTAAAGAGCTTTGTGATAAATTAAAATTATACATTCCCCCCTGCTTCCAATTATAATAACTCGTGTCGTTGTCTTTTTTAATAGTTCTTGAAGTTTCTGATCTTAGTTTAGCCACGGCTACATTTTGAGCAGAGGCAGCTTGCACCCCCATCAAGATCAAAACAAATAGCAGACTTTTTCTCATGAAACTCATTATTTTTTCAAATATAGGAAGCCTTTGATAAATCATTGATTTCTAATTATATATAAATTATTTATAGATATGGGCTATAAGCCAAGTAAGGGTTTCATTATCAAATAATTAGAAGTTATGGCTGACAAGTTGACATATTCTACTTTTTTAACTAAATTTGCGTTTCAAACCAATTTGAATGGAATTATTCACCACGGCGACCAAGGAACATGACGAGCTGAGACAAGGGGAAGCCTATGAATCAACTCAAAACAAAGCACCCTTTACTAAGTTTTTTCTGATAGAAAGCTATGGCTGTGCTATGAACTTTGCCGATAGTGAAGTGGTGGCTTCCATACTAGAAAAAAACGGCTATGGAAGTACACGTAATGTGGAGATGGCCGATTTAATTTTAATTAATACTTGTTCCATAAGAGAAAAAGCAGAACTCACTGTGCGTAAAAGATTAACTGAGTTTAGAAAATACAAAGAACAAAAGCCAGCAATGTTAGTGGGTGTTTTGGGTTGTATGGCGGAAAGATTAAAATCAAAACTTTTAGAAGAAGAAAAATTAGTAGACCTAGTAGTAGGTCCCGATGCTTACCGCAGCCTACCCGATTTAATTATAGAGGCAGGCACTGGACAAAAAGCAGTGAATGTTTTATTAAGTCGTGATGAAACTTATTCCGATATTTCGCCTGTTAGATTAGATAGCAATGGTATTAGTGGATTTGTATCTATAATGCGCGGCTGTAATAATATGTGTAGTTTTTGCGTAGTACCTTTTACAAGAGGCCGTGAAAGAAGTAGAGATGCATTTTCAATTGTAGCAGAATCAAAAGATTTATTCGATAGAGGCTATAAAGAAATAACCTTACTGGGTCAAAATGTAGATAGTTATTATTGGACGAACCCAGAAACGAATACGCAGGTTACTTTTGCAGCTTTATTAGAAAGCGTTGCTTTAATAAGCCCTTTACTGAGAGTGCGCTTTAGCACTTCACATCCGAAGGATATTACCGACGAAGTTTTATTTACCATGATGAAGTACAATAATATTTGTAAATACATTCATCTTCCTGTTCAAAGTGGAAGCACCCGTATATTGCAATTAATGAACCGAACTTATACACGCGAATGGTACCTTGCTAAAGTAGCGCGTATTAAAGAATTAATGCCGGACTGTAGTGTCTCTGCCGATATTATAGCAGGCTTTTGTACTGAAACAGAAGAAGATCATAATGATACAATGAGCATTATGCAATTAGCACAGTACGACTACGCCTATATGTATTTTTATTCTGAGCGTCCGGGCACATTAGCAGAAAAAAGATATGAAGACGATGTTCCACTAGATGTAAAGAAAAGAAGACTACAGGAAATTGTAGATGTACAGTGGCATTTATCGAATGAGAGTAATA
>JABMML010000134.1 GCA_013205585.1 Chitinophagaceae bacterium
CTTTTAAAGCTTTCGCATAAGCTGCTAATACTCGCTCGCGGGCTGCTTCATGCACCACAATGGGCTGAGGATACTCTAAGCTATCAAACTCAGGCACCCATTGTCTAATATATTTTAATTCTTTATCAAACTTCTCCGTTTGTAAACGCGGGTTGAACACTCTAAAATAAGGCGCTGCATCGCAACCACTGCCACTAGCCCATTGCCAGCCACCATTATTCGCAGCTAAATCAAAGTCTAATAATTTTTCTGCAAAATAAGCTTCACCCCAACGCCAATCAATTAATAAATGCTTGGTTAAAAAACTAGCCACAATCATACGCACTCTATTATGCATAAACCCTGTGGTATTTAATTCACGCATACCCGCATCCACAATCGGGTAACCCGTTTTACCCTGGCACCAGGCTTCAAATTCTTTTTCATTATTGCGCCATTTAATTAAATCATATTTAGGTTTAAACGATTTCCCTTCGGCTATATGTGGGAAATGCCATAAAATCATATGATAAAAATCGCGCCAAATTAATTCATTAAAAAAAGTAGCATTTAAACTTTGGGTTTCTAAGGCCAAGGTTCTGGCAGAAATTGTGCCAAAGCGCAAGTGCACACTTAAATGCGTGGTGGCATTTAATGCAGGAAAATTTCTTTGCTCGGTATAATTTTTCACCAGCTTTGTATCATAACTCATTGGAGGAATGACTAAATCTGTTTTTTCAAAACCAATTTCTTTTAAGGTAGGTAGTTTAAAAGCCTTCGTATCTAAAAAATAATCGAGTAATTTTTCAGAAGGATGTTTTTTAGGAATTTTCTGTGCCCAAACCGCTCTCCATTTATTGGCATAAGGCGTATAAATAGTATAAGGTTTGCCATCGTCTTTAATAACCTCGTCTTTTTCAAAAATAACTTGGTCTTTATAATGATGATAGCTTGCCCCATTTTTTAAACTCAGCGCTTCAATAGCTTTATCTCTTGCACCCGCCTTCGGACCATAATCATGATTCGTGTATACCGAGGCTATATTAAATTCAGCAAATAATTTTTCAAAAACTTCAAGAGGCGTTCCGTAATTTACCCAAAGCGATTTTCCTTTTTCAACCAGTTCTGTTTGTAAACGAGTAAGGGTTTGATGAAGAAAGTCCACCCTTCTATCGGCCTTGTCTTCGGATTGATCTAAAATGTTTTTATCAAAAACAAATATAGGGAGCACCTGATGCCCGTCTAATTTGGCTTGATACAATGCATAATATAAACCAACATTGTCCTGCCATCTTAAATCTCTTCTAAACCAAAAAACGGAGACTGCCTTTTTCATAATTTGTTTAACAATTTAAAACATAAATAGTTGGCTTTTATATTTAATTTTAGGTATGCAAATTAGTATTATTATTTCAGCCTTAGAAAATTGGGCACCCCTAGCTTGGCAAGAGCCTTATGATAATGCAGGCCTGATTGTAGGTAATCCCGACCATGAATGCACCGGCGTTTTGTGTTCTTTAGATTGTACCGAGGCCGTTGTAGACGAAGCCATTGCCAAAGGTTTTAATCTTATTGTAAGTCATCACCCCATTGTTTTTAAAGGGGTGAAGCAATTTAATAGTCATCATTTTGTATCTAGAGTAGTGGTGAAAGCCATCCAAAATAATATAGCCCTTTACGCTATTCATACCAATTTAGATAACCTACTAGATGGGGTCAATAAAACCCTGGCCGATAGGCTTCACCTAGAAAATAGAAGAATTTTAACACCTAAACCAGGTTTTAAGGACCAAAATGGTAGAGAAATTGGCTCGGGACTGGTGGGCGAGCTACCCCTTGAAACCGACGAGGCAGAATTTCTACAATGGGTCAAAGAAAAATTGAATTTATCAGTCTTAAAACATACCCATTTTATAAAAAAACCATTGAAAACCATCGCCTTATGTGGAGGCTCGGGCAGTTTCCTCATAAATGATGCTAAGGCGCAAAATATAGACTGTTATATTACCAGCGACCTTAAATACCACGACTTTTTTGAGGCCGATGGCCAGATTTTACTGGTAGATATAGGCCATGGACAGAGCGAACAATGGGTCGCTTCCCTAATTGTTGCAAATTTAAAGCTTAAATTCCCTACCTTTGCCGTCCTCGAATCCTTGGTAAACACAGAACCTGTGCACTACCTTAAAGATTGAGGTTCACTTATTTAAGAGCATTCAAAAATTTGAAAATATGGCATCAGTCAAAGACTTTTCGGTGGAAGAAAAATTAGTTAATCTTTACAAACTTCAAAGAGTAGATAGCAGCATCGATGAAATTGAAATTCTTCGTGGTGAATTACCTATGGAAGTAAAAGATTTAGAAGATGAAGTTCAAGGTTTGCAAAACAGACAAACTAGAATTGAAGAAGAAATTAATGGTATCACAGAATTTATCGATGAGAAAAAATTAATGATAAAAACAAGTGAGGAATTAATTGCTAAATATGAAAAACAAAGCGAGAATGTTAAAAACAATCGTGAGTTTGAAGCTATTAACAAAGAATTAGAAATGCAAGGCCTAGAGATTAAATTAGGAGAAAAGCATATTCGCGATGCGAACGAAGAATTAGGAGAGAAAATTAAGATCTTGGACGCTGCTAAGAAAACAATTGCTGTGAAAGATGGTGTTTTAACACATAAGAAAAGCGAATTAGAAAAAATTATTGCAGATACTGAAATTGAAGAGAAAGAATTAAGAAAGAATAGCGAAGATGCCCGTGCTCATATTGACGAGCGTTTAATCTACAGCTACGACCGTATTAGAAATAGCTACCACAATGGCTTGGCTGTTGTAACAGTAGAAAGAGATGCTTGTGGTGGTTGCTTTAACTCTATTCCTCCTCAACGTCAAAGTGAGATTCGCTTGCACAAAAAAATTATCGTTTGTGAAAACTGCGGTCGTATTTTAGTAGAGGAAGATGTTACCAAGGAGTCTAAAAAGAAATAGAACTAAAATAGTTTTAAAAAATATACTCGAAAGGGTGGCCTAACAGCTGCCCTTTCTTTATTTTTACCCTATGAGAAAGTGGTACTTAGTCATAATTTTAGTTTTGGGATTAGGCGGAAACATATCTGCTCAATTACAATATAATTGGAACGACAAGTCTCAACAAATTTACGATGCCATTACTTCATTAAGAATTCCAGAAGCAAGAAAATGGTTAGAGCTAGAGAAAAAAATAAGTCCTCAAAACTTAATCAACCCTTTACTTGAAAACTACGCCGATTTTTATCAATTGTTTTTTAATGAAAGTAGAAGCGACTACGAAAAATTATTTCCTCTTTTTGAAAAGCGTTTACAGCTTTTTGAATCGGGCCCCAAACAATCTCCTTATTATTTATACTGTATAGGTGTTGCGCATTTACATAAATCATTAGTGGGTGTTCGATTTGATAAAAACTTAGATGCCGCTTTAGATTTTAGAAAAGCCTATCTAAGTTTTAAAGACAATAAAAAAGCCTTTCCCAAATTCACACAAGGCGATGTTTACTATGGTTTAATGACTACCATTATTGGAACTGTTCCTAAGGGTTACCA
>JABMML010000135.1 GCA_013205585.1 Chitinophagaceae bacterium
ATATTTAATTTGATTCAAGAAAATTCTGGAACGAATACTAAAGAAATGTATCAAGTATTTAATATGGGCCATCGTTTAGAAATTTTTACCGATGAAAAATCGGCAATGGATTTAATTAGCTTAGCAAAGACATTTAATATAGAAGCTCAAGTTATTGGCAGGGTCGAAGCTTCTAGTCAAAAAGAATTAATTTTAAAAGGAAGTTTTGGAACAGAAAGTTTTAGCTATTAATTTTAGAAGATTGAATAATGTAGAAGATTGAATAATTTTAGAATTTTAAAAGATCAGTAGAAAACAATTTTACAATAACAAACTAAGATATGAGCGAAATAGTAGTACAATTAGAAAATGTAAATATTTATCAAAGTGGGAATCTTATTTTGCAAGATGTGAATTTTACTGTTCAAAAAGGAGAGTTTGTATATTTGGTAGGTAAGACGGGTACCGGAAAAAGTAGTTTATTGAAATCATTATATGGAGAAGTAAGCATCACTGAAGGAAAAGGCATGGTGGTAGGCTATGATTTAAAAGATATGGATTGGAAGAAACTTCCCTTTTTAAGAAGGAATTTAGGGGTTGTTTTTCAGGACTTTCAATTATTAACCGATAGAAATGTGCATGAAAATTTACGTTTTGTGCTAAAGGCCACTGGCTGGAAAGACGAGCGTATGGTAGAACAAAAAATTGAAGATGTACTAGCTAAAGTGGGGCTTCAAAATAAAGGCTTTAAAATGACCTATGAGATGAGTGGGGGCGAGCAACAAAGAGTGGATATTGCTAGGGCCTTATTGAACGCACCGAAATTAATATTGGCCGATGAGCCAACTGGTAGTCTGGACCCTGAAACCAGCGATGAAATTATGCAATTATTATTTCAGATAGCCAAGGACGATGGAACCGCTATTGTAATGGCAACGCACGATTTTATGGTTGTTAATAAATTTCCTTCAAGAACCTTAGCTACCATTGGAGGTAGGCTTATTGCGCAGGCTTAATTTTTCTCCACTAATTGTACACAAAACAGTATTTAGGCCTTGATTTCTTGGCTCTTTTTCTTATGTTCGCAGCATAAAATAGAAGATAACAAGTGAGACTAAAGTCATTAGAAATCAAAGGGTTCAAGAGCTTTGCTGACAAAACAATTGTAAGTTTTGATGATGGAATTACGGGCATTATTGGGCCAAATGGTTGTGGAAAAAGTAATATCATAGATAGCATAAGATGGGTAATTGGAGAACAGAAAATTTCAGCTTTAAGAAGTGAAAATTTAGATTCTTTAGTTTTTAACGGAAGTAAAACCAGATCGGCAAGTAGTATGGCTGAAGTGAGCCTTACTTTTGAGAATACAAAAAACGTATTACCTACCGAGTTTAGCACCATCACTGTAACGCGTCGTTTTTATAAAAACGGGGAGAGTGAATACCGACTAAATGATGTGGCCTGTCGTTTGAAAGACATCCATAATTTATTCTTAGATACAGGCGTGAGTACCGATAGCTATGCCATTATCGAATTAGCGATGGTAGATGATATCATTAAGGATAAAGACAATAGTCGTCGTAGAATGTTAGAACAAGCGGCGGGCATTACCATTTATAAAACAAGAAAGAAAGAAGCGAAGAATAAATTAGATGCGACTGAACAAGATTTAGCGCGTATCGAAGATTTATTATTTGAAATTAATAATCAATTAAAAACTTTAGAGAACCAAGCTAAAAAAGCAGAAAAGTATTTTGAAATCAAAAAAGAATACAAAGACACTGCCATTGAATTAGCCAAGGCTTCTTTAGAAGGTTTTAATATTAGCTATAAAGAGCTAAATGAGCAACAAGAAACAGAAACAGATAAGAAATTTCAATTAGAAGCCGCTATCGCCTTGGAAGAAGCTGCTTTAGAGGTTGAGCGTGTGGTTTTTATTGAAAAAGAGAAGGGCTTGCAGGCAATGCAGCATCAATACAATGATAGCTTATCCTTACTAAGAACTAAAGAGAACGATAAAAATTTAGCAGCACAACGTTTAGATTATCTAAATGATAAAGAAGCCTCTTTACAAGAGTTTTTATTAAAAGCAGAAGGGCAATTAAAAACAATTGGTGATTCTATCGAGTACACCAAACTACAAGTAGTAGAAGAAGAAAAAATATACCAAGACTTTAAAACAAGAGTTGATCAGTCTCAAACAGCTTTAACTGAAAAAAGAGATTCCTTCGATAGTCAAAGATCTATTTTAGATAATTTGCGTCAGTCTTATCAACAAATTCAAAGAAATCAATTTGATGCGGAGAAAAAAGTAGCTGTATCGGATACTTCTATTCAAAACGTACAAAGATCTCATCAACAATTAGAAGAAGAGCAAAATCATAGAATAGGTCAAATAGCAGCTATTACTGCTCAATTAGCCACCAAAGAAGCCGATTTAGAAACTAATAAAGCAGGTCTAGCTGCTTTACAAGCACAGCATGATAATGCAAGAGCCAGTATTTTTGAAACACAGGAGCAACTAGAAATACTAAGATCAGAACTAGCAGAACAAACAAGAAAATTAGATGCGAAGAAAAACGAATACGATTTATTAAAGAGCTTAGTAGATTCTATGGAAGGTTATCCAGAGAGTGTAAAGTTCTTACACAAGAATACAGGCTGGAATCATCAAGCACCTATTTTATCAGATATATTATATGTACAAGAAGCCTACCGTGCAGCGGTGGAGAATGTACTTGAGCCTTATTTAAACTATTATGTAGTTAATAATTTAAAAGAGGGTATGCAGGCCGTACAATTATTGGATGACAATAAAAAAGGGAAGGCCAATTTCTTTTTATTAGATCAATTAAATGGCGCTTCAGCCAATACGGCACCAGCTAATACTATCTCTGCTTTATCCGTTATTGAAATAGACAGTAAGTACACTGCTTTAGTGAACCATTTATTAGGCAATGTTTTTATTGCTGAAAATGAACAAGCCTTATTGGGCGATTATGCAGGCATTATCTTAGAAAAAACGGGTAAGTATGTAAAAGGTAAGTATACTTTAACAGGAGGTAGCGTTGGTTTATTTGAGGGAAAGAAAATTGGTCGTGCTAAGAATTTAGAAAAATTATTGGAAGATATTCAAGCACAAGAAAAAGTAGTAAACGATTTAAAAGCCACTATTCAAACACAACATAATTCTGTATTGCAGTTTAATGAGCTTTTGAAAGAAAACGAAATTCGTTCTACAGAGCAAGCCGTGAATACTTTAATAAATGAGGTTTTTGCTAATAAGAACAGATTAGAAAATTTACAACTAGTACAGTCTGCTGCTATTATTAAGTTAAAAGAGTTTGCAGATAAAATAACGGAAGAGCATACTGCTATTGCAGACACAAGAATTGCATTAGAAGCCTTGAATCTTTCCTTACAGCAAACTCAGTCTAATTTAAATGATATTGAATTGGCTTATCAAGCAGCCGAGCAAGCCTATCATTTAGCTTCTGGCGAGTTTAATGAAATGAATTTGCAATTAACTAAGCAGTACAGCAAAATTGAGGCATTGCAACAAGAGGTGGTGTTTAAGGAAAATCAATTGAATGATTTACGTGCGCAAATACAAACCAATAGTGTTCAATTAACTGAAGCAAGTGCAGCTATTGTGGAAAGCCGTGCTGAATTAGCGCAATTGGAAGAAGATTTGGTTAAATTATTAAAGACCAAGGAAGAGGAAGAGTCGAAATTAAATGAAACAGATCAAGCTTATTATAATTTAAGAAATATCTTACAAGAAAAAGAGAGTGCCTTAAGAATGCAGATTAAGTCTAAAGAATTAATTGATCAATTAATTAATGAAATAAAAGACCGACTGAATAATTTAAAATTACAGTTGTCTGGCATGAAAGAAAGATTAAATGTAGAGTTTAAAGTAGAATTAGAGGAAATCTTAGACGAGGGTAGAGCTACTGAAATTTCATTAGAAGAATTACAAGCAAGTGCAGATAGAATGAAGAAGCGCTTGGAGAATATGGGAGAAGTAAATCCAACAGCTATTGAAGCCTATACTGAAATTAAAAAGCGTTATGATTTTATTTTAGAACAAAAGAACGACTTAGTGACTGCTAAAGAAAGCTTGATGCTCACTATTCAAGAAGTAGAAGCCACCGCTAATAAAGCCTTCCTAGAAACATATAACCAAGCTAGAGAGAACTTCCAAAAGGTATTTAAAGCCTTATTTACAGAAGAAGATTCTTGTGATTTAATATTAGTTGATCCAGAAAACTTAGCCGAAACTGCTGTAGAAATTGTAGCGCGTCCTAAAGGTAAAAAGCCATCCTCTATTAGTCAATTAAGTGGAGGAGAGAGAACCTTAACAGCTACTGCTATGTTATTTGCCATTTATCTAATCAAGCCAGCACCATTCTGTATTTTGGATGAGGTAGATGCCCCATTAGATGATGCCAACGTAGGTAAGTTCACACAAATGATCCAGAAGTTCAGCGATAAATCTCAATTCATTATTGTAACACACAATAAACAAACTATGAGTGCTGTAGATGTTATATATGGTGTGACCATGCAAGAACCAGGTGTAAGTAAGTTAGTACCTGTTGACTTTAGAAGTTTGAGTAATTAAATTATATTATAAATTTGCTTTAAGAGTCCTTGGTATTAATACTAGGGGCTCTTTTAATTTAGAACCTGTTTTTAATGATTAAATCTGCCATCCTATTATTTCTATCTTGTTTTTTATTATACTTACCATTTAGTAGGGTGCCTGATTTTTTTGATAGCGAAACAGCACCTGCCATTATTGTAAAGGAAGCGCTAGGGTCTGGGACTAAGATAGTGGCTGTTTATTCTGAATTTGGTAAAGAGTATAAAATAATATTAGATAGCGCTGAGTATGCTTCTAAAATAGGAGAGAAGCTGGAATTAATTTATGAGTTAAGTAATCCTCAAAAAGCGGTGGTTAAAAAATTCTGGGGCTATTGGTTAATCCCTATTGAATTGGCTTGGTCTTTTGGTGGATTCGCTGCATTATTAGCCATTGCTTATGCCACTACCCATAAGCCACACCCCTCTGCCATCGCCGAACAATTAAAAGGTGATGATGCGCCGAAGAAAAAATATGAGTAATTGTTTATTTAAATATTAAGTGAAAAAACACCTATATATCACTAATTAAGGCTGTATAGTAACTAATAAATTATTTTGAATGGAGCTTGAAAAAATATTGAATAATTGGTTATTTAAATATTAAAAGAAAAAACACCTATATCTCACTCTCTGATCGCTTCGCTCACAAAGTTCGTTCGATATAGCATTTTTTCAATTCTTAATATTTAAATAAGTTTTTTATCATTAGCGCTTCAACAGTCTTTTAATTTCTTTATCTACATCACGTGACTTAATAGTCTCACGCTTATCAAATTCTTTTTTACCCTTCCCTACACCAATTTCTACTTTGGCATAATGTTTATCATTAAAAAATATACGCAAAGGAATAATAGAAAATCCTTTTTCTTTTACCTTGGTCTCTAATTTTTCAAGCTCTCTTTTTTGTAATAATAATTTACGGTCATGCACTTCTATATGATTATTAACATTACCGTGGGTATAGGCATTAATAAATAAGCCGCGCACCCATAGTTCCCCTTTATCAAACATACAGAAGGAGTCATTGAAACTTACCTTACCTTCTCTAATCGATTTTACTTCCGTTCCTAACAATACAATGCCTGCCTCATATTTATCCTCTATGTGGTAGTTGAAATAGGCCTGCCTATTATTTAACTCTTTAGCTTGTACTGGTTTCGATTTAGCCATAAAAAATCCCGGAACTGATATAGTGCCGGGAAACAAAAATAGGATTAAATATTGACTTCCTAAATGGATTAATGTTTGAATAAGTAAGCCACTTCGGATAATTTATTTTTTAAGTGTTTTCTATCAACGATAAAGTCTAAAAAGCCATGTTCTAATAAAAATTCACTGCGTTGAAATCCTGCGGGTAAATCTTTTTTAATGGTTTCTTTAATAACACGCGGACCAGCAAAACCAATTAGAGCACCAGGTTCTGCAATATTAATATCTCCTAGCATACCAAAGCTTGCAGAAATTCCACCAAAAGTAGGATCGGTAAGCATAGAAATGAAAGGAAGTTTAGCATCACTTAATTGAGAAAGCTTACCACTGGTTTTAGCCAATTGCATTAAACTAAAGGCACTTTCCATCATACGAGCACCACCACTTTTACTTATGACCAAATAGGGTAGTTTATATTGTATGCAATAATCCACGGCGCGACTAAATTTTTCTCCCATCACACTGCCTAATGAACCTCCAATAAATTCAAAGTCCATACAGGCCACCACCATTTGTTCTCCATTAATTTTCCCTACCGCTACACGCATAGAGTCCTTTAAATCGGTTTTAGCATGAATTTCGTCTAGTCTTTTTTGATAATTTTTTAAGTCGGTAAAGTTTAAGGCGTCTTTACTTTTAATATTATCAAAAAGTTCTGTGCACTGCGCTTCATCAAATAAAATATCAAAATACTCATCACTTCCAATACGATGATGGAAATTACATTTAGAACAAATGAATAAATTTTCTTTTAATTCAGAACTCGTACAAATATGGTTACAAGAAGGGCATTTTGTCCAAAGGCCTTCTGGTGTTTCTTTTTTTTCGGCGGTAGAAGTCGTAATACCCTTTCTAATTCTTTTAAACCATCTTGATTTACTAGCCTCAGAAGCTGCCGTTTCCTCACCTGTTAAGTTTACTTCAATATCTTCTTCTCTATTTCTCATAGTTAAGCAATCGTTTTAATACTGTATGAAGTTATAAAAAATAAACAGTCACCCTTTTATAGTAGTTAGGTGACTGTGTTAAAATTTTGTTTAAGCGTTTCTATTAATGCAGTTTAAGTCATCAAAAGCTATTTCCAAGCGCTTAATAAAGGATTCTTCCCCTTTTCTTAACCAAACTCTTGGGTCATAATACTTTTTATTAGGCTTATCGGCCCCCTCAGGGTTGCCTAATTGTGTTTGTAAGAAGGCTTCACTTTTTTTGTAATATTCTAAAACACCTTCCCAGAAAGCCCATTGCAAGTCGGTATCTAAATTCATTTTAATAGCGCCGTAGCTAATGGCTTCTCTAATTTGATTTTGTGGTGAACCAGAACCGCCATGAAAAACAAAATACACTGGTTTATCCCCTGTGTTTAATTTTTTTTGAATATGCACTTGGCTATTATTTAAAATATCGGGTCTTAATTCTACATTACCTGGTTTGTATACACCATGCACATTACCAAAAGCAGCAGCTACTGTAAATAAATTACCTACTTTACTTAATTCAGTATAAGCGTATTCAACATGTTCAGGTTGCGTATATAATTTATCATTATCTACATTACTATTATCAACACCATCTTCTTCTCCACCTGTAACACCTAATTCAATTTCAATACTCATTCCTAATGGTGCCATTCTTTTGTAAAACTCAACTGAAGTTTGTATGTTCTCTTCTAAACTTTCTTCAGATAAGTCCAACATATGTGAACTAAATAAAGGTTGTCCTTTTTCTTTTTTATATTGTTCGCCTGCATCAATTAAAGCACTAATCCATGGTAACCATTTTTTGGAAGCGTGGTCTGTATGTAAAATAACTGGAACATTGTAAAACTTGGCTACTTGGTGAACATGTAAGGCACCTGCAATAGCCCCTTGAATATTGGCTTGTAAATTGTCGTTAGGCATTCCTTTCCCTGCTATAAATTGAGCACCGCCATTTGAAAATTGAATAATAATAGGGGAGTTCACTTTTGCAGCTGTTTCAATAGCTGCATTGATAGTGTCGGTTCCAGTTGTATTTACTGCTGGAATGGCAAATTGATTGGCTTTTGCATCGTTGTATAATTTCTCTAATTCTTTGCCAAATAAAACCCCTGCGCTGTACTTACTCATAGTTTAATTATTGAGTGGCAAATATACAATTTATGGCCCAAACGCATGTTAGCCAAAGTCTTAAATTATTAATTGAAAATCAATTCTTTACAGAAAACCCTTAGACTTCATCCAATCGTCATTATACACCTTGCCTACATACCTACTTCCATGGTCATGTAAAATGCAAACCACAATATCGGAGCTTTTTAATTTATCTTTTAATTGTAGTAATCCTAAAATGCAACTTCCTGCACTATAGCCGCAGAATAAACCTTCTTCTTTAGCCAAACGCCTCGTCATTAAAGCCCCTTCTTTATCGGCTACTTGTTCAAAATGATTAATGAGAGACATATCGTAATTAGCAGGAACAAAATCTTCGCCAAAGCCTTCTGCAATATAGGGTTGAACATAGGTATGGTCTTCAATGCCTGTTTGAAAGTAATGCGTAAGCAATGAACCAATAGGGTCAATGGCCCATATTTGAATATTCGGGTTCTTTTCTTTTAAATATTTTGCAGTACCAGTAATGGTTCCACCTGTACCTACCGTACAAACTAGATGCGTAATTTTTCCTTCAGTTTGCTCCCAAATTTCTGGCCCTGTACTTTCATAGTGGGCTAGACGATTCGCTAAATTATCATATTGATTAAAGAAAAAAGAATTTGGTGTTTCTGCAGCTAATTTTCTAGCAACAGAGTAATAACTTTTTGGATCGGCTGGTGCAACATTGGTAGGACAAACAATTACTTCAGCGCCAACGGCTCTTAATATGTCCATCTTCTCTTTACTCTGCTTATCGGTGGTGGTAAAAATGCATTTATATCCTTTTACAATAGCCACTAAGGCAAGTCCCATACCGGTATTACCACTTGTACATTCTATAATAGTGCCACCTGGTTTTAGTTTTCCTTCCGCTTCTGCTATTTCTACCATTTTCAATGCCATTCTATCTTTGATAGAATTACCAGGGTTAAAATAATCTACTTTAGCAAGCACAGTAGCAGGCAATTCACTCGTTATTTTATTTAAACGAATTAAGGGGGTATTGCCAATGGTTTCTAAAATATTATTTAACCACATATTGTCTCACTTTATTTGAGTGTAAAATTAAACAAATTACTAAGAAATAGGGAATAAAGAAATGCAGAACTTGTTATAAGTTCTCGAAATTACTAGTAATGATTTCACAAAAGCGAGTTTGAATCATTTTTTCAGCAAGTAAAATCATATTGTAGAATGCTTTTGCATTACTAATACCATGTCCAATAATAACGGGTTTATTCACACCTAAAACAGGGGTGCCTCCGTAATTTTCAAAATGGAAACGTCCAAAAAAAGAATCGTTTTCTAGGTTTTGATGCTTAGCTGCATCATACATTGCTTCAGCAGTTTTAAGAATAATATTTCCTGTAAATCCATCACAAATAATGACGTCGGCCTTATCATTGAAAACATCCCTGCCTTCAATATTACCTATAAATTGAATGGCTGTATTTTCTTTTAATAATGGGTAAGAGGCTTGTGCTAAAATATTTCCTTTGCCTTCTTCTTCACCTACATTTAATAAACCTACTGTAGGGTTATCAATATTTAAAATATGCTTGGCATATAAATTGCCTAAAATGCCAAACTGATTTAATTGTTCTGGTTTGCAATCTGCATTTAATCCAACGTCTACTAATAAACCCGTTTTGCCGTTTAGTTTAGGAAGTAAAGTAGCAATGGTGGGTCTTAATACGCCTTTAATGGGCTTAATGCTAAACATGGCACCTACTAACATAGCGCCCGTGTTACCTGCGCTTAAGAAGGCGTCTATTTCACCAGTTGCCAATAATTTAAATCCAATGGCAATTGATGAATTTGGTTTTTCTTTTAAGGCTTTAGTAGGATGTTCATGGTAACCTATCACTTCAGTGGCAGGTATAATATGTAAAAAAGGTGAGGAAATCCCGTGACTCTGAAAAAGTGCTGTCAGCTTGGTTTCTTCACCTATACAAAATAAATTATTTTCCGACTTTGCTAAATATTGCTGTACACCTTTAACGGCTTCTAGTGGGGCGTAATCGCCTCCCATCATATCGATGCCAATATTCATTGAATCGTTAATTAAGCTTTTAGTGGCGCTTTTTCGCTTACTAATAGCCCTTTGTAATACAATTTACCTTCTTGAACGTGCGCGCGATGACGTACATGGATTTCTCCAGTGGTTCCATCTTTGCTTAATGTAACTTCTTGAGCTACATAGTGAGTTCTTCTTTTAGCACTACGTTGTTGTGAGTGTCTGCGTTTAGGATTAGGCATCTCTTATTTTTTAAAATTTATTATTTAATATTCGTTGTTAATTCTTGCTTACTTCTTCCTCATTCGTATCATCCAATCCTTTAAATTTTTCTAAACCTTTCCAGATGTTTTTATTATTCACTTCTGTCGGATTTGCTTTGAATTGGTTCAACTGGTCTAATACTTTTTGATTACAGGTCGATTCTCCTTTTTCATTCTTCTTACAAATATGTTGTAAAGGAATACTTAAATTGATGAATTCATAAATCCAAGCAGCGATTGAAAAATAATTTTCACCTTTATCGATATAAAAAATATCAGCATCTTCTTCTTGACTGTTCATGGTAATAGGGTCGTCCACTAATTTTACAATTAAGTTAAACTCATCCCATAATTGAATCGTTAGGGGATTGCCGCAACGATCGCAAAGGGTGTCTATTTTGCCATCAACATCAAAGTGCAATTGGAAAAAACCTTGTTTTTTGTCAAGCTTAAGCTTAATCAGGGTATTGCAATTAGAGAAGTCTTGTTGGCCAAAACTGGTAAAGAACTGATCCTCGATACGGTATTCGAACTCGTGTAAACCGGGTGTCAAACCCACAAATGCTATTTCGTAAGCCCTGTTTTGGTTCATATCCGTACTTATAAGGTTGGCAAAGTTAGTAAAAACCAAGCAAAAGACAAAGTTTATCCTACTTTTGGGAACCTATTATTCGACCAGCCAAATAATCCCTAAAAGGTGAAAAAAGACCCAATGAAGCGCAGTGCTCGTATCATAACCCTATCTCAAACAGCTTGGCTGCTAATGGCATTGGCTATTCTAGTCTTTTCATTTTTCCCTCAAGCGGTAGCTTCTTACTTCAGTTTTGGCTTATTTCAATACATTGGACTAGGCCTAAGATTTATTACTAGTAGTACCAAGCTGCCCATTGGCGAGTATGTATATCTTATATTAATTATAGTATTGATTATCAATATTTTATTGAGCTTATATAAACTTAAAAATAAAATTAATACTATTACTTATGGGACTTATCTGCTTCGTTTTGGCAAAAAGCTTACGCTGAAACTGATTCAATTATATGTGGTTTTTATGCTTATTTGGGGTTTGAATTATCAAAAATCTAGCGAGGCTAAAAGCTTTCATTTAAAAATAGATACAAGCTATACCGCAGTTCAGTTAGATAGCCTTAGTCTAGATTTAATGGAGGAATTGAATCAAACCAGGCAAATATTGTCAGATTCGTTTATCCAAGGTATTCAGGTAGACCAGGTATTTAATAATAGCATTTTGGATTACGCGCAGCTAAAAAACAGATTTCCTCAGTTTCATATAGATAAACCCGTTTTAAAACAGGCTACTTTTCCTAGTTGGGGTGATTATTTAGGGTATTTGGCATTTTACCAACCTATTACTGCAGAAGCCATTATTAGGACCGATATACCGCTGCTTACCCTGCCTTATACAAGCTGCCATGAATTAGCGCACCAAATGGGCTATGCCTCTGAGGCGGAAGCTAATTTTATTGCCTTTGTGGTTGCGACAGAGTCTACTGATGCTTTATTGCGCTATTCTATGTTACTGCAAATGTTTACTTATTGTCAGTCTGAACATTTAGGCTTAATTGCTAAAACTGGCAATTTTGAAAACTGGAAACAAATAGTGAATCGAAATAAATTATTACTCGATGTTAAAGTGAGAGGAGATAGAAAAAAGATAAAAGATTTTTTTATACAAAGACAGCATTTACTCATTCCTGCATCCACACCTCTATATGATCAATTCTTACAATGGAATAAACAGGCGAAGGGCATTAAAAGTTATGATGAAGTGTTATTATGGGTACTTGCTTACAATAAATCTAAGCAGTAAATAAACATGAATCAAGTCTTAAATAAACTATACTAAAACTGGTTCTTCCACATCATACTCTCAATAGGCTTCTCCGGCTGACCGCTATATTTAGCGTTTTTCTTTTGATTGTATTTCACTTCAATCTCCCCATCTACAGGAAAATAAATAAGTTGGCCAATAGGCATTCCTTTATATATTTTAACGGGTTGTTTAACAGAAATTTCTAAAGTCCAGTATCCGCAAAAACCAACATCACCTTTACCTGCGGTGGCATGAATATCAATACCTAATCTTCCGGTTGAAGACTTTCCTTCTAAAAAAGGAACATGCGCATGTGTTTCTGTATATTCTAAGGTCACGCCTAAATAAAAGCCCGTAGGTTCTAAAACAAAACCTTCTTCAGGTATTTCAAAATAGGTAATGGTATTATGTGCTTTTGCATCTAAAATGGCATTATCATAAGTGGCTAGCCATTTGCCCAAATGCACGTCATAGCTATTGCTGCCTAAGTCTTTGCGATCGTAAGGTTCAATTTTAATAGTTTGTTTGGCTATTTCTTCTAATATTCGAGTGTCAGATAAAATCATCTTTGTTTTTTTATGTTTATTTTGCAGCTTTGAACGGCGCTGCAATCTAATTCAATCCTTTTTTCTATGCCTTTGTTTTATCAACAAAATATTAACGCAACTACTAAAATGGCCATTTGGGCTATTGAAGAGCCCTTAGCGTTTTTTGAATCAAAACTTCAAGGCAGGGTAGAGGCTAGTAAAAATATTATGCATCCTGCAAAAAGAACCCAGCATTTAGCAGGAAGGCTTTTATTACAAACAATGCTACCAGCACTGGATGTAAACAGTATTCAATACGCAGCCAATGGCAAGCCTTATTTTGAAAATGCCAACATTCATTTTTCTATTTCACATTGTAATGGGTATGCAGCTTGTTCAATTAGTGAAGAGGGTCCCGTGGGTATTGATATTGAATTGATCCATGAAAGAATAAAAAAAGTATCGCCTAAATTTTTACATAAATCAGAGCTTGAGAAAATAAATACATTAAATGAAGAAGCTCAATTAAAAGAAATGAGTTTTGTTTGGGCTGCTAAGGAAGCCATGTATAAGATGAATGAAAAATTAGGCATCAATTTTTCAGAACATTTAAGAATAGAGGGTCTCACCAATAATACCAAAGCAATCATGTCCGCATCTATTCTTTCTGAGGCTGCTGCCTTGGATGTACAAATACATTATGAATTAAGAGAAAATTTTGTTTGGGCTGTATCTTTGATTTAGTATAGTTGGATTTTATACCGTACTATACCGTTCTATTCAATCAAATAACATTAATCTTCTAAAGTAAGGGGTTCGTCGTCTTCTAATAAATTCATATTTATAGAATCGGCGCCAGCAATACCTTCAATAGAGCCTTTAATATGCATAGCATTTAACAACACTTTTTCTAATTGCTTTTCTCTTGACTTCCATAACTTTTCCATCGCGTCTCTTTCCTTTTGAATACTTTGACGCATTTGTCTGAAGCCTTCTCCAATAGCCTTCCACTGCTCATTAAATTCATTGCTAGTTAAGTAGTTGTATAAAAAGCTCATCTTATCGCCTTTATTCAATTGATTCTTTTTTGCATCAAATAATTTAAGTAGGGCAGTTCTTAATAATAAGGCAACGCTTTTCACTTCTTGATAAGAACAAATATAGACGCCCTCTTTTTCGCCAAATCTTTCCATGTCTTTTGGAAATGATTGCGTAACAATAATGGCAATATCGGCACCTTGGCTGCGCATGTCGGCTTTTAATTTCTCAATCCAATCTTGTGCAAACGCAGTGGTTCTTTTACTTTCATAAATAATTTTTCCCGCTTCTTGTCCTAAATTATTTCTAACCACTTGAATGCAGTCTGCGCCTCTTACGCCTTTACCTACCTCAATAATTTCATCAAAAGGGAAACTGCTTTTTAATAATTCCTCTAATAAAAGTTCTTGCACTTCACCTTGCATTTGCATACTGCCTTGTTCAGCTTTGCGCTTCATTTCGTCGGCCAATTTTCTTTGGTCGTCTAATTGTTTTTCTAATTCTTTTACTTTAAGCTGGTGTTCTTGTTCTTTAATAGAACCTCTTTCTATTTCTTCTTTTTGTATTTGCGCCTTTAAGGTTTCTCTTTCTTTTACTAATTTTCTTTGTAGTTCTAATTCTAATTCCGCTTCCTTGGCTTGAATGACTTGTACTTGTTTTAAAAATTCTAATTCTTTTTCTTGAAAATCTTTTACCTGCTTACTCATGGCAGACTCGCTTTGCTGCATGACTTTTATTTTATGATCATACTGAGCGCCTACCTCTTTTTTTAATTTTTCAGCCAATTCGTTTTCAATAGATATTTTTTGTTCAGCTAATAAAGCAGTGGTTTCTTCTTCTTTCTTTTTTTGCCAATCGGTCATTTTACCGCGCAGTTCTTTTTCCACTTCTTCTCTAATAGCATCGGTAGGCTCGAAGTTGTGTTGACATTTAGGGCAGGTAACGTTATAGTTAGACATAGTGAAAATTTGAAGTCTTACAAAGATGCAAAAAATACTAGCAGAAAAGAAATTTTAAGTAGGTTTGCATTTGAGCGGAGGTGGCGAAATTGGTAGACGCACTACCTTGAGGTGGTAGCGCCCATACCCGGGCGTGGGAGTTCGAATCTCCTCTTCCGCACATTTAGAGCTGATCTCAAATAAAAGAGTCCCGAGCTAAGCTTGGGACTCTTTTTAATATCTACACTCAAAGCATCTTCTTAATAATCTTCTTGATATTCTTATAAAGAAGCAATCACATCATTTGCAGAACGCACATAATCCATATTTTTTCCTTCTGTGGCCATTTTAACACAAGCTTCAGCACTTGTTTTAGCCCCTTTCTTATCTCCTAATTCTTTTTGAGTTTTTGCTTTTAAAAGAAATAACCAATAAGCAGTAGGTGTTGCATCAATAGCTTTGTTCACATTGGCTAAGGCTTTAGCATAATCCTTGTCCATATCAAAATAGAAATTAGCGGCTGCTTGATAGGCTGCACCTGTAACAGTGGCAGCGGAAGTAGAAGCTTCTACTTGTTTGCGAATAGTTGATTTAATATCTGTTTTAATTGGCACATTTACTAAGGTCTTACCCCATTTTAAAAAAATGGATGCTGACTCTGGAGTAATATTACCCACTGTAATAGTGAATGTTTCTGTGTTACTGCTAGTCATTTCTGGTTTCACTTTTACACGAACAACATCTTCCGCTTCTTTGTATTCAAAGCTTCCCCAACCTTTAGAGTTGGTATTAAAAATAATAGTCCACTCATTTTCACCTGGAATAGTAAATAAGCCATAAGAACCAGCAGCTAAAGTTTTATCGCCAATTATTACTGGATCTGAAAAAGTAACTTTTGTGGCACCATTAGCACCTGTTCTCCAAACAGTACCAGTGGGCGCTAATAAAGTACCATTTCCAAATACGGCACGGCCTTTTAGTCCTGGTCTTGAATAAACGATTTCAATTTTACCTAATCCAAAATCTTGAATTAGTGTTTGCGTAGGGCTAGCTGCAGGCATTTTAATTTGAGCTGTTGCAGACAAGCTTAATAGGGTAGTTAAAACAAAAAGTATTTTTTTCATATGCAATTTTTTATATGACAAACCTAGTTTATTTTAGGTAGTAAATGTGTATTTTTTGTTATTTTTTAAAGGCGGGATGAAAGCGGTCAAGGGTATCTCTAAGGTATTCTCTATTAATATGGGTGTAAATTTCTGTGGTGGTAATACTCTCATGGCCTAGCATTTCTTGAACGGCCCTTAGGTCAGCGCCTCCTTCCACTAAATGGGTGGCAAAGGAGTGCCTGAAGCTATGGGGGGAGATGGATTTTTTAATACCCGATTTCAAAATAAGGTCTTTAATGATATAAAATATCATCACCCTACTAAGTCCCTTGCCTCGGTTGTTTAAAAATAGAATGTCTTCACAGTTTTTAGCAGGGGCTTGACGAATACGAATAGTGTCTTTATAAATTTTTATAAATTTAATGGCATCTGATCCAATAGGAATTAGCCTTTCTTTGTCGCCTTTACCAACCACTCTGATAAAACCTACATCTAAATACAGACAAGAAATTTTTAAATTAATGGCTTCTGTGACCCTAAGACCAGAGCTATACATTGTTTCTAAAATGGCTTTATTGCGGCCTCCTTCTGGTTTGCTTAAATCAAGATGACCTATTAAAAGCTCAATTTCTTCAAAGCTTAAAACATCGGGTAGTTTGCGTCTTGTTTTAGGGCTCGGTAAAAGAGTTGTGGGATTCACTGTACAAATTTGTTCCAACAAGCAATATTTAAAAAAAGCTTTTATGCCTGATATGATTCTTGCTTGAGAAGTAGGGGCCATCTCCATTTCTCCAATACATTGAATAAAGGATTGCAGGTGTTGCAAACTTACTTCTGCAGGGCTTAGCGCTTCTTCGTTGCTTTCAAGATAGTTAGTTAATTTATCAATATCTCTTAGATAAGCTTCAACAGAATGTGTACTTAACGACTTTTCAAGTTGTAAGAATGATTTGAATCCTTTTTTATAGGGAGCCCAATTCATATAATTAAATAAAAGATTTGATAGTTATGCATTTATGATTTTATTTCGCCTCAGATTAATCATCAATATGAAAGTAAATTTAAGGTCATTTAAGCAGAAAGTGAGGCATAACGGGAAACAATTAAAATCATTCCTTAGAAAAATAGAAAAGAATACTCCCAAAGGATTAGATCAATTAACTCAAAAACTTAGCCCTTCTGTATGGAAGGAGATAGACTGTTTAAGTTGTGCTAATTGTTGCAAAACAATGAGTCCAACTTTTACACCCACCGATATTAAAAGAATTTCAAGTCACTTCGAAATGACGCCAGCCGCTTTTAAAGAAAAGTGGTTAGACTATGATAAAAAGGATAAAGATTGGTTAAATAAATTACAACCTTGTCAGTTTTTAAATTTGAAAACTAATAAGTGTAATATTTATGATATTAGACCGGCGGACTGCGCTGGATTTCCACATTTGACGAAGCGAAAAATGACCGACTACATGCATGTGCACAAACAAAATGTTGAATTGTGTCCAGCCACCTATAAGATGGTGGAGAAGATGCAGGAGTTGATTGGCTAATACTTATTAGAAATAGACATCCTCGAAAAAAGCTAATTCCCATATTTGTTTTTCATTCAAGAAAATGGAAATGACATCGAACTGCAAGTATTTCCACCCTGGGTTTTCATATTGAAAAAAAGCAGCAGCGTTTTTTAAAAACTGCATTTTTTGTCTTTGAATAAATTGTTCGGGATAGCCAAATTCAATACTGGTTCTTGTTTTCACTTCAATTATATGCAATAGATTATCCTTACTGGCAATAATATCTATTTCTAAATGCTTGTATCTCCAATTTCGATGCATTATCTCAAAGCCTATTTGACTCAGGTGGCTGGTGGCCATATTTTCACCAAATAGCCCAATTTCTTTGTTGCTCATTTAAAATTCGTTTAGCTTTATGTTATAGCTCAAACTTCGACATTTTATCTACATGCAAAAAGCGTATAAATTACAAGGAAAACATAGGCATTATGATTGGGGAGGTAATACCTTTCTTCCCAACTTGATGGGTGTAGAGAATGTAAATCATTTGCCTTATGCTGAATATTGGATGGGAACTCATCCTTTGGCAGCCTCTACTATTCAAACAATAGAAGGGGAGAAAGATTTATCAAAATTAATTAATGAACAACCTGTTCAATGGCTGGGTAAAGAAGTAGCCCATAAGTATAATGCATTACCTTATTTATATAAAATATTGGATGTGCATGATATGCTAAGCATTCAAGTGCATCCTTCAAAGCAAAATGCAGTATTAGGTTTTAAAGCAGAACAAGCCAAGGATATAGCCATTGATGCAGCCAATAGAAATTATAAGGACGAGAATCATAAACCTGAAATAATGGTGGCCCTCAGCGATTTTTGGTTATTACATGGTTTTTTACCTCCAGCCATTTTAGAAGAAAGGTTGAATACTTATTCATGTCTCAAACCCTTAATGAATGAATTTAGAGGGGGTGATTATCAAAATTTGTATTCTTTTTTTATGCAGCTTCCCATGGAGGCATCCGATTCAATATTGAAACCTTTATTAAAAGAAGCTTCAGCAGCAGTGGCTAAAGGAACAGTTACTAAAAATGATCCACATTTTTGGGCACATAAATATTATGCCGATGGTATTCCTTTGAAAAATATAGATAAAGGCATTTTTTCAATTTACATTTTGAATATTGTATATATACCTAAATACCAAGGCATATTTCAAGGAGCAGGAATACTACATGCCTATTTAGAAGGGCAAAATATTGAATTGATGGCGAATAGCGATAATGTTTTAAGAGGGGGTTTAACACCTAAACATGTCGATGTGAAAGAATTAATACAACATGTAAATTTTGTGCCCACTTATGTTTCTATTCTTAAAGGGAAAAAGCTTACTGACCAAGAAATAAACTATCCTTGCCCTGTACCCGATTTTAGTTTAACTAAAATAGTGCTAAATCCAGGGGATGTTTACACAATTTCAACCTATAGCTTAGAGATGCTATTAGTCATGGATGGTGAAGTCATAATTGAAGATATAGCTTATAAAGCTGGAGATACAGCGCTATTGACACCCAATGCCAAGCTTACAATAAAGGCCAAAGCAGCAGCTATTTTGTTTAAGTCTTATGTCCCTAAATAGTTTATTCACAAATGAGGAAAATCATAATTTATAAAATAAATTAAATAAAGAATGAAAGCCTTATTTTTGTAGATAATCTATCAGCAGCAATTTAGCATTTAAAGATAAAAACAAAGAAGATGAGATTCAACAAACAAATATTAGTGGCCTTAGTTATAATGATAGTCACGAGTGCTTTATACCGTGTATTACCGGGGAGACCTTATGGATTTGCACCACAAATTGCTATTGCTTTATTTGGTGGGTCTTTATTCGTAAAACAAAAGCAATATGCTTTTTTATTACCAATACTTTCAATGTTTATTTCTGATTTGTTGTATCAAGTATTATATACTTATCATTTAACACCTATTCAAGGTTTTTATCAAGGTCAATTATTGAATTATGTTTTAATTGCTAGCACCGCTGTATTTGGTTTTGGTTTACAAAGCAATAAACTTTCTAAATATTTTATAGGCTTTTTAGCTGCGCCTACTGCTTACTTTTTAGTTTCTAACTTTTTAGTTTGGGCACAAGGCGGAGGCTATCATCATGCATTCACTATAACTGGACTTATTCAAACTATGGTAGACGGTTTACCTTTCTATCCTTATAGTGTGGCGGGTACTTTAGTATTTGGTGGAGTATTATTTGGCTCTTTTCGCGTACTTATCCCGAAGTTTAAAGCCATTTAAATTTTAATTATCTAATAGTAGCACAACTATTATTTGGTAGTACAACTATTATTTAGCAGCTTCATTTAATTCGAAAACCTCGTCAATTTTCCAAGGTCCATTGTCGGCAGCTTCCGTTGCTAAAACATCACATCTATTATTGTGCACATTATCGCTATGTCCTTTTACCCAATGAAATTTAATGGTAAAAGGGGCAGCTATTTTATGATATTGTAACCAAAGATCTTTGTTTTTTTTACCGCCTTTGAAATCGGTTTTAATCCAGTTGTTCAACCATTTTTTCTCAACCGATTCCACTACATATTTACTATCGGTATAAATATGAATAGGGAGGGTTTTTGTTTTTAAGGCTGATAGGGCTTTAATGACCGCTAATAGTTCCATTCTATTATTGGTGGTTTTACGATAGGCTTCATGTATTTCTTTGGTTTTACCCGCCCAGATTAGTAAAGCACCGAATCCGCCCGGACCCGGATTACCCCTTGAAGAACCATCGGTATATATTAATATTTTGTCCATTAATTATCGTAATCAATTGATAATAAGTATCATACGTAAATATACAACAGCTTATATAATTTTACTAAAATAAATTTAATTTGTTTTTACTAGATTTTGATACTTTATCCTAAACTGCTTCAACTTAAATAACAATCGGCTATTTAGTATCTTAGCAAAAATTATATAAGTGCAATTAGATTTTTGGGAACAACAATTACCTTTTGAATATCCATTTACCATTTCCAATGGCAGAACGAAAACGCATCAGCATAGTTTGATGATTCAATTGTCCTTAGGCAATTGGCAAGGTTTTGGCGAGGCGCCAGCCATTGTTTACTATAATGTAACGGTGGAAGCCATGATGGAGCTCTTAGAAAAAAATAGAAAACTTATTGAAAAATTTGCTTTAATAGACCCTGAACGTTTTTGGCATTTTTTACATCACTTGTTTCCGAATCATCCTTTTTTAGTATCGGCTTTAGATATGGCAGGCTGGGATTTATTTGGACAAATGAAAAAAATGCCGATACACGATATTTGGAATACACCTTGGAATGAAAATACCCCCACACCCATTTGTGATTATACCTTAGGAATTGATTCTATAGAAAAGATGGTAGAGAAAATGAAAGCACATCCTTGGCCTATCTATAAAATTAAAGTAGGCACCGATTACGATATTGAAATGATTGCAGCGCTTCGTGCGCATACCAATGCACCTTTACGCCTAGATGCCAATGCAGGATGGACCACCGAAGAAGCCTTGCAAAAAATTGCAGCCTTAGCAGCTTTGGGTGTTGAATTAGTGGAACAACCTTTGGCTAAAGATAATTGGGAAGGGATGGCGCAATTAAAAGCAGCTTCTACAATTCCATTATTTGCAGATGAGTCCTGTGTGTTTGAAAAAGACGTAGCTGTTTGTGCGAACTACTTTCATGGTATTAATATTAAATTAACTAAATGTAGTGGCCTTACACCAGCACTTAGAATGATCAAAGAAGCCAAGACATTAGGCTTAAAAGTAATGATGGGTAGTATGAATGAATCGGTGATTGGCTCTGCAGCTATTGCACAGTTCTTACCTCAATTAGATTATGTAGATATGGATGGCCCATTACTTATGACAGAACTAAATGGAATCGGACTTGATTATAATATGGAAAATAATAAAGGCAAAATAATACCATTGCAAAAACCAGGCTTAGGGGTTCAATTTAAAATGCCTTTTAAAAAATAAGTATGACGCCAGAACGCAGTGAAAAATTATTAAAAGTATTAAGTAAGCGTCAAGCAAATTTGACGGTCGTACTTGAGAATGTACAGGACCCGCATAATGTTTCTGCAGTCATGCGAACCTGTGATGCGGTAGGTATACAAGAAGTTTATGTATTAACTACTAAAATACCCAGACATAAAAAATGGGGCTATAGAAGTAGTAGTAGTGCATTAAAATGGTTAACCATTCATGAGTTTGAAACTTTGGAAGACTGTGTAAAGGAACTCAGAAAAAAATTCAGTAAAATATTAACCACGCACTTGTCCAGTGATGCAGTGAGTCTACACGATATTAATTTTACTGAATCGGTGGCCTTAGTTTTTGGCAATGAACATGCGGGAGTGACAGAAGAATTTAGAAATTTAGCCGATGGTAATTTTATTATACCGCAAATGGGTATAATTCAAAGCTTAAATATATCGGTGGCTTGTGCTGTAAGTATTTATGAAGCCATGCGTCAGAAGATGAATGCGGGTCATTATAATAAAGCTTCATTGCCGCAAGCACAAATGGATTCTTTATTAACACAGTGGGGTTTTGAAGAGGATACACCTGAAGTGTATAATAATTCTAAATTGAAAAGAACTTAAGCGCTCAATAATAATTGTAAAATCAATTACATCTGTTCTGGCACAGCAATACCTAAAGCACTCATGGCTTTTTGTAAAGTAGCTGCTGTTAAAATACCCAATTGAATTCTTAATTGTTTTTTTACTTCCGATTCTGCATTGGAAATAGAATGTTCGGCATAGAAAGTATTGAATAATTTAGCTAGGTTGAAAGCATAGATGGCTAATTTAGAAGGGTCTAAATTGTCGGCGGCTTCATTGACCACTTCTGGGAAGCTTGAAAGCTCAATGGCTAATTGTTTTTCTAAAGGCAGCAATTCATTAGGGGTAATGGTAAACGCTGTACCCGTTTTTCTTAATATACTTTTAATACGGGCATGTGTATATTGAATAAAAGGCCCCGTAAAACCATGAAAGTCGATACTTTCTTCTGGGTTGAATATCATTTTCTTTTTAGGGTCTACTCTTAATAAGAAAAATTTAAGGGCACCTAATCCAATGGTATTATATAGTTCAGTGAGTTGTGCTTGCGTAAAATCGGAAACCTTACCTAAGGCTTCTGTTTTTTCTTTTGAGATATTGATCATCTCATCTACTAAATCATCGGCGTCTACTACAGTTCCTTCTCGGCTTTTCATTTTACCAGTAGGTAGTTCCACCATGCCATAGCTTAAATGGTAAATTCCATCTGCAGCAGGTTGCTTTAATTTTTGGCAAATTAATTTTAAAACTTTGAAATGATAATTTTGTTCATCACCCACCACATAAATACTAGCATCGGTATTAAACTCTTTTTGTTTTAATTGCGCAAGTCCAATATCCTGGGTCATATACACTGAAGTACCGTCTTTACGACGCACAATTTTTTCATCTAAGCCATCGGGTGTTAAGTCTATCCAAACAGAACTATCTTCTTTTTGATAAAATACTTTTTTAGTAAGTCCTTCTTCCACTAATTCTTTACCTAATAAATAAGTATTGCTTTCATAATAGGTTTTTAAAAAGTCTGAACCTATTTTTTTATAAGTCACATCGAAACCTTCGTATACCCAGTCATTCATTTTCTTCCATAAATCCAAAGTGGCTGCATCGCCTTTTTCCCATTTCAATAACATTTCATGCGCCGCTTTTAAAATAGGGGCTTCCTTTTCTGCAGTTTCTTGCATCATACCTCCGGCTACTAATTCAGCTACTTCTACTTTAAAGGCATCATTGTATTTAACGTAATAATTTCCCACAAAATGGTCGCCTTTTTTTTGTGTTGAATTGGGTGTAGCACCATTTGCAAATAATTGCCAAGCAATCATACTTTTGCAAATATGTATTCCACGGTCGTTGACAATACAAGTTTTACTTACCTCATGTCCTTGCAGTTTTAAAATTTCTGCAATACTCCATCCTAAAAAATTATTTCTTAAATGTCCTAAGTGTAAAGGCTTATTGGTATTAGGGGAGGAGTACTCCACCATAATTTTTCTTTTATGCTCAACAGCAGGCATTAACTCATTGGGGGAAAGGTTTTTTATAAACTCTAACCAATAGTCATTGCTAATAGTAAAATTTAAAAACCCTTTTACTATATTGAAATTAGTAATAATACTAGGTAAGGCAATCTGCATAGCATTGCCTAAATCATTGCCTACTTGTTCAGGGCTCTTGCCTAATTGTTTTACAAAGGCAAAAAGTACAATGGTATAGTCTCCTTCAAATTCGGGCTTAGTAGCATTCACTAATACTTGATCAGGTTGTATTGTAACTTGGTATAAGCTATCTAAGCTTTTTGATGCAGTCTGCTTTAAAAGAGTTATTAAATTCATAAATTGGGCTTGCCTTTGGCAAAAGTAATTAATTAAGATTATCTTAGCGCATTGATGTTGAAACTACACGACTTTATTAGCAAAGTTATTCTTGAAATGATAGATTGTTTTTATCCCATTTTCAAGAAAATGATGCCCTTAAAAACTTTCAGGTACGCTGCCTGTGGTGGCGCCAATACGATATTGGACATTAGCTTGTTTTTTCTGGCCTACAATTATATTTTAGACAAGCAATTAATTGATTTAGGCTTTATTAGTATTAGCCCCCATATAGCTTCTTTTATGATTTCTTTCTGTATCACCTTTCCCATAGGCTTTTATTTAAGTAGGTATGTGGTCTTTCAGGAGACTACTGTAACTAAGCGTAAACAACTCATGAAGTATTTTATAGTGGTGCTGGGCTGTGTGCTACTTAATTATGGCTTTTTAAAGCTATTTGTAGACTATTTCGGTTGGTTTCCTACCATGGCTAAAATAGTCACCACCTTCTTTGTGGTCATCTTTAGTTATACTAGTCAAAAGAACTTCACTTTTAAGGGTTCAGAAACCCTATAATTCTCTGCCTTTTCTACCCCTTTTTTTGGTTTATATGTCAATTACGGCCTTTAATTAGACCCGATATCTGCCATATATGACAAATTTGCACCCCTATATGGGCATACCAATTATGGCATAAAGATTGTCTATAGTAGAGTAATTAATCATTGAAAATCAAGCATTATGGCAAAAATAATAGGAATTGACCTTGGTACGACAAATAGTTGCGTATCAGTTATGGAAGGCGGCGAACCAGTAGTGATCGCCAATGATGAAGGGCGTAGAACAACCCCTTCAGTAGTCGCGTTTTTAAAAAATGGCGAGCGTAAAGTAGGAGATCCTGCTAAGCGTCAAGCGATCACGAACCCTCAAAACACGATATCAAGTGTAAAGCGTTTTATGGGTCGTCGTTTTAATGAGATTACTGAAGAGAAGTCTCATTGGAGTTATAAAATTGTACAAGGCGAGAACGACACTGTGCGTGTTGATATCGATGGTCGTTTATATACACCACAAGAAATTTCTGCAATGGTTTTACAAAAGATGAAAAAAACTGCAGAAGATTATTTAGGTACTGAAGTAACAGATGCAGTTATTACTGTACCTGCTTATTTTAACGATTCACAAAGACAAGCAACTAAGAATGCGGGAGAGATTGCTGGATTGAATGTGTTAAGAATTATTAACGAACCTACTGCTGCTTCCCTTGCATATGGGTTAGATAAGAAAGAGAAAGAACAAACTGTTCTTGTTTTTGACTTCGGTGGCGGAACTTTCGACGTTTCTATCCTTGAATTAGGAGAGGGAATATTTGAAGTTAAGTCAACTAGCGGAGACAACATGCTGGGTGGAGATGATG